>JBEVOS010000252.1:0-13026 GCA_040507435.1 Caulobacterales bacterium
CCGCTGGACGCGCGACGAGCCCAATAATAATGGACAACACAAAGAGGCCGAGGAAAACGAAGAATAAGATCTCCGCAATGCCCGCGAACGCGGTTGCGATGCCGCCAAAGCCAAATACAGCCGCGACGATCGCAGCTACGAAAAATCCAATCGCCCAGCCGAGCATGACTTTCTCCTCTAACACCGCCGCGCGAGCGGCTTTGGGTGATGAACGGAGAATGAAACGGCGTAGTTCCGTGACGCGCGTAACGCGCGCGTTTACTCAGCCGCGCCGCGCGAAGCTCAATTGCAAACGGCCCGTGCCGCTTTCATCCGGCACGCGCAATTGCAGACGGTTGGGTTCTGCAGAAAACGTGATGTCGGATTCGCCGCTGCGCCCGCAAATAAAGGACACGCGCGCGGGCGGCCCTTGATGGAAACTTGCATTCCACCTGCTGGTTTCGCCGTCCGCTGTGATGTCCGCCCAATTAATCGCGACGCCCGCGTCGCTCTCGACGACCTCGACGGCGGCGAAATGTGAGCCGCTCCATTGCGGCGCCCCGTCCATGAGAACGACATTTTGCAAATCATACACGCCCGGCGTTATCGGCCCGCCCGGCAATTCTGGCGCGAGCGCTGCAGCGGCGACAGCTTCGGTTTGCACCACGGCGGCGCGCGTCAGGTTCGGAGAAACGGTGTTACACGCGGCTTCGATTGGCGCGGTCGGGGCGGGCGGGGGCGCCTGCTGGGCGGTTTCTTCTGAACGTGGGGGCGTGCAAGCGATCAGCCCCGCGCTCGCGGCCAGCAATAAAAGTCGGCGCATGATGCTCTCCTAAGCCGCTGCGGTAAAAGCGGAAACTCATGGAGAGATTGTGGCGCCGGAAACGAAAGCGCCAAGCCGCGCTAGATCGGCATCCTCAAGATCTCTTGATAGGCCGTAATCACCTGATCGCGCACCGCCATAACGGTTTCGAGTTGCGTTTCCGCTGCGGAGATGGCGGTGACGACATCGACGATATCGCCGCGGCCGGACGCCACATTGAGCGCTTGCGTTTCCGCAGCATGCGTCGTCTGCGCGGCGTTTCGCACCGCGTCCTGCACCATACGGCCGAAATCAACTTTATCTTCCCCGCCTGTCGCGCCGCCTCCATCTTCGAGCGCACGTGCGGCCTGTTGATAGGCGCGTGCTGCGGAGACTGGATCAATCGCCATTCAATTCGCTCCTATCGGCGTAAGAGGTCGAGTGCGCGCGACGTCATGGCGCGCGCGGCTTCGACCATGTTGAGATTTGCTTCGTAAGCGCGCGACGCTTCGCGCAAATCCATCATCTCGACGAGTGTGTCGACATTCGGCAGCCGGACATAGCCGTTCGCATCCGCTGCTGGATGGCTCGGATTAAACTCACTGCGGAAACTGGATTGATCCTGCACTGCGCCAACGACTTTAACGCCCGTAACGCCGTCACCCAGCGTCGTTGTTTCAAGCAGCGGGATACGTCGCCGGAAAGGCTCGGCGTCCGGTGTATCTCCAGTGGAATTCGCGTTCGCGACATTTTCCGCTGCGATGCGCATCCGGACTGTTTGCGCGCGCATGCCGGAGGCTGCGGCGGCGAGCGCGGAATCGATTTCGCTCATCTAAAATCTCTCATCTTCCTGGCGCGCGCGCCGCCATGCGCAGCAGCTGCAGACCCTTTTGATAAAGTGCGACGCCCGTCTCGAATGACATGCGTGTTTCGGCCATGCGGACAGTCTGCTCCTCAAGCACAACCGCGTTGCCGTCGATGGTCGTTTCCGAATCAGGGCGCGCCACGACGGTCGCGTGTGCGCCGTCCATGTTTGCTCCGCCTGACGCCATATGCATGACGTTGGTGCGCGTCATCTGAGCACCGCCGTCTTGGCCTTGCGCCGCCATCGCGCGCTGAAATGCCGAGGTGTCGAGATCGCGCGGCGTGTAGCCAGGCGTGGAGGCGTTCGCGATGTTTTCTGAAATCAGACGCTGCCGCTCGCTAAGCTGTCCGAGGCGCTCGCGCAGCGTACCGAAAAACGATGTCTGTTGCAGATCCAAGGCGGCGATCTCCCGGCAAATTTTGCCGTGTGCGAGTCAGACGCTCGCTTGATGCGGTTAAGGCGAGATTAAAATCGGGCGGCGAAATTAACTTGGCGTTTACCGATGCGGCTGACTGAGCGGCGTACTCCAGAACGGGGGAAGCCGGTCTCATGGACCTTTTTGACGTTTTGAAAATGCTTGCGGCGTTGACCGCCACTTTGGCCCTCATTGCGGGGGCTGCCTACATCGCGCGCCGCTTCGGCATGCTCGAGCTGAAGAAGCAGGATGGCGAAAAGCGCATACGCGTTGTGGAGAGCTTGATGCTCGATCCGCGGCGGCGGCTCATCGCGGTGCAATTCGGCGGGCAGGAGCACCTCATTCTGCTGTCGCCGAGTGGGGATCGCGCTCTCGCGTCCGCGCAGTCGCGCCCACCAGCGGTGTCGTCTGAGATTTCTGCGGAGGGTCAAGTATGAGCCGGTCACGCATCGCTGGAATCATTGCGGGCGTCGCGCTCGCTTTTGCGTTGGGGGCAGGCGCAGCCTATGCGCAATCCGCCAACCCGACCCTTGCGATCAATTTGGGCAACGGCGACGGGCTTTCCGCGCGCGTGTTGCAGCTTGCTGGCCTCATCACGGTGCTGTCGCTCGCGCCGTCGATCCTCATTATGACCACGTGTTTTGTGCGGATCGTTGTGGTGATGTCGCTGCTCCGCACCGCGATCGGCTTGCAGCAGGCGCCGCCAAATGCGGTGATCATTTCGCTATCGTTGTTTCTCACGGCGTTCGTGATGCAGCCCACCTGGAACACCATCTATACAGATGGGATCGGGCCGGTGATGCGCGAGGAATTGCCGCTCGACGAGGCGCTGCCTCGTATCACAAGTCCTTTGAAAGCCTTCATGCTGGAGCATACCCGCCAGCAAGATCTCGCGCTCTTCATCGACATGGCCAAACTTGAAGAGCAGCCTCAAACGGCGATGGACACGCCGTTTATGGTGGTGGCGCCGTCCTTTATGGTGTCCGAGCTTCGCCGGGCTTTCGAGATCGGCTTTATGCTATTCATACCCTTTCTCATCATCGACCTCGTGGTCTCATCCTTATTGATGAGCATGGGTATGATGATGATGCCGCCAGTGACGGTCAGCTTGCCGTTTAAGTTGATCTTTTTCGTGCTTGTGGACGGCTGGCGCCTCGTTGCGGGCAGTCTCGTCGAAAGCTTTATGACAGGCGCGCCGCCGGGCGGGTAATCTTGCTTAGTACCGCAAGCCGAGATCGGCCATCAGCATAAGCGTGTACTCATCGCGCCTGCGCGATGCGTTCCCGCGTCCAAACAAAAAACGAAGAAATCCAGCCATCGTCATGCCCCTAGCAACGCCATTACGCACAGACCCGGCTTTAGGTTTCATTGCGAAAGACGAATAACGCCTAAATAATTTGTATAGGAAAGGTCTTGTTAACCGGCGCGGCATCCCTTGCGGCGTGATCGGCAAAAACTGCCGACCTCATGTGTTTGGAGCCGGGGAATTAGCGGCTCTTGGGGGAGCCATGAACGGGGGAGAGGTTCTTGATCTTGGTCGCGAGGCGATTTGGCTGACGGTGCTGATCGCTGCCGGGCCGATGCTCGTGGGGCTCGCCGTCGGACTTGTCGTGTCGCTTCTTCAGACGCTGACACAAATTCAGGAGCAGACGCTCGTCTTCGTCCCTAAAATTTTGTCGATCTTCTTCGCGCTGCTTTTGTTCTTGCCGATCATGGGCGGGCTGCTGGGGCGCTTCATGCTCGACGTCTTTCAGCGCATTGCCGCCTACTAGATGACGCTTTACGGCATCGACCTCTGGGCCGCCGCGCTCGTATTTGCGAGAATCGGCGGCGCGCTAATGCTGATGCCCGGTTTTGGTGAAGCCTATGTGCCGCCGCGCGCGCGCCTCGCGCTCGCCATGGCGCTGACCGTTTGTCTTGTGCCGTCGCTGATGAACATTTTGCCACGCAATGTCCCCACGACAGAGTGGGGCATGGCGGGCGTCGTTATCGGCGAATTGATGATCGGCCTCATCATAGGCGGCGTAGCGCGCACGTTCATGTCGGCGCTGGGTACGGCAGGCCAGATCATGGGCCTGGAGAGCGGGCTATCCTTCGCAACGACCGCCGATCCCACAGCCGAAGCGTCTGGCCAAATTTTCTCGGTGTTCCTGGGGTTGATGGGCGCGACGCTGATTTTCTCGACGGATTTGCATCATCTCCTATTGCGAGGGCTTGCTGGCTCTTACGGCATATTCACGCCGGGCGCGGACGTTCCAATCGACGATGCTACGGCGCTTGCCGTCGATACGGTGGCGAAAAGCTTTCTCGTCGGTTTTCAAATCGCGGCGCCGCTTCTAGTGGCGGGCATTATTTTCCGGCTTGGGCTCGGCGCGCTCGCAAGGCTCATTCCTACGATCCAAGTGTTCTTTGTCGTGCTGCCTCTGCAAGTGCTCGGCGCTTTCGTGATCATCGCGCTCGGCTTATCGACAGGGATGCTGGTTTGGCTCGATAGCATCGAAACCTACGCCAAAGGCCTCAACTGATGGCGGCCGATGACGATGACGAAAAAACAGAAGAGCCGACCCAGCGAAGGCTCGATGATGCGCGCCAAAAGGGCGACATCATCTATTCGACTGAAGTCGCTGGCGCATTCTCCTTGCTCGCGACGACGATCTTTGTCGCATTCTTCGCTGGCCCGATCGCAAGTGATATCGCCCACGGTTTCTTGGGTTTTATTGCATCGCCCGAGCAGTTCTCCACGGATCCCGGCGCACTGAGGCGGCTGGCGCTTGAGATATTTCTGAAGATCGCGGGCATTCTCGGAGGAGCGATGCTCGCCTTCTCTCTCGCGGGCGTTGCCGCGCGTTATGTTCAGGATCAGCCGACATTCACCGGAGAGAAGCTCAGTCCTAAACTCGATAAGGTCAATCCTATCGAGGGCATGAAGCGAGTATTCGGCAAGCAAGCCTTCGCGCAATTCGTAAAATCGCTCGCGAAATTCGCCATCGTCGGCGCGGCGCTCGTGTGGGCGCTGTGGCCTCACGATGCTTCGCTCAGCAATCTATCGCTGCTCGATCCGATGGCGATCCTGCCTTACGTGAAGGATAAGGCCGTCGCGATGATGGTTGCGCTCGCAGGCGCAACGCTTGTGATTGCGATCATCGACTACGTGACGACGCGCCAATCCTACATGCACAAGCTTAAAATGAGCCGGCGCGAGTTAAAGGAAGAGATGCGCCAAAGCGAAGGCGATCCAATGGTGAAGATGAAGCTCCGCCAGATACGGCAGGAGCGCTCTCGCAAGCGGATGATGCAGAGCGTGCCGGAAGCCAGCGTCATCATCACAAACCCGACGCACTACGCCATCGCACTCAAATATGTGCAGGGCGAAACCCCGGCGCCTATATGTCTCGCTAAAGGCGTCGACGCGGTGGCGCTCAGAATCCGCGAGATCGCCGGCGAGCATGATATCCCCATTATCGAGGACCCCCCTTTGGCGCGTGCCTTGTTTGCGACGGCCGACATCGACGAGCCCATTCCGCGGGAGCACTTCGAGGCGGTCGCGAAGATCATCGGCGTCGTCATGCGCTTGGCGGCGCAGCGCCGCAGGCTGCGTGTTCCGCCGAATCGGAGACTATAGGGGATTGGGAAAGGCTGAATGACCGACCAAATCCAACACCGCACGCCACGTGGCGGCCAACTGGACCTATTGCAGGTTCTGTTTTGGTCTTCGCTCGCCGTGGGCGTCATGGCGGCGGGCGTCGCTATTACGGCGGGGCCTTCCGTCGGCCGGATCGGCGCTATCCTTTTGATTTTACTCGCCGTCGTTGGAATGGTGCTGTTCATGTGGCTGTCACGAGGCGCGGGCCGGAAGTTCGGCGCGTTCCCGGAGCGGGGCGTGATCGAAGCGCACGCGCTGGGGGGCGGACGATCAGAGTTTGTCGTCCTCGATGCGATCGACGAGCCCGCGCTGATCACAGATGCGAATTTATCCCCAATTTCGGCAAACCACGCCTATATCGAATTGGCGGAAGAAGCGGGCGCGTTGGGCGAAAGCGATCGCCCGCCAGCGATGAGCCGCCTGTTCGGCGCCGACCCGATGTTGTCGGCGCCCATGTTCCGCCTTTCACGCGCCGCGCAGTCTGGCCAAGGCCGCCGCGAGGAATTACCGCCGACCGCTCTCAGACGAGGCGGTGAGCCAGTGTTGTACGAGGCGTGCGTAGGGCCGATGCCGAACGGCCGTGTGCTGTGGCGTCTGCGCGAGGTGCTCGCCGCAAGATCGTCTGCGGAAGATGACGAAAGCCGGGATATTTTCCTTGATGAAGCGCCGGTCGGCTTTTTCGCGGCCCGCTCGGACGGCCAAGTCACGTATATGAACCGCGCTTTACGCGCAGTGCTAGGCGTCGGTGATGATCCCGCGCGTTTGCGGATCAAGGACTTCGTGAAGGAGGATGCTGCGCGCCTTGCGCGGCGAGATCGCCGCGGCTTTGGGCCGACACGCGTGTCGATTACGCTGCGCGCGCGCGATGGCGTGGAATCGCCAGCCGCAGCGATTTCATTCTGGTCAGGGCCAGAGCGAAACGGCGCATTGCGCGCTTTCGTATTCTTTTCAGAACAAGAAGCGCCGCAAACCACGGCGGGCGCGGTGCTTGCCTCCCCGCGTGAGCGTGAAGCAACTGACGGCGTCTTTGAACACGCCCCATTTGGAGCTGCTGTCCTCGACGGGGCCGATCCTGCCGCCGCCACGATCCTCGACGCAAATCCCGCGCTCATGGAAATGACGGAGGGTCGCGCTGCGCCCGGCGCTGCGTTCGCGGATATTTTCGATGCGTCGGAAGGCCCTGCGGAACTCGCGCTTCGTCTTCGCCGTGCGGGCGGGCAGCCGCTTGAATTCCAACTCGCCACCAATCCGCCGACAGCCGCACATGTTCAATTTGCGTCCGGGCCTGATGGCAAAGGCGTCGCTTATGTCGTCAACGTCACCGAACAACGCGAACTCGAACAGCGTTTGGCGCAAAGCGAAAAAATGCGCGAGATCGGCATGCTTGCCGGCGGCGTAGCGCATGACTTCAACAATCTTCTGATGGTCGTGATGCAGAACTGCGATTACCTGCTGCGCCGCCATCCCGTGGGCGATCCGGATTTTCTCGATCTGCAGGAAATCAACGCGCATGCGTTGCGCGCGAAGGAATTGAGCGAAATGCTACGCGCTTACGCGCGGCAGCAGACCTTCAAGCGCGAAGTGTTCAATCCGTCAGATTTCGTTGCGAACGTCCAGGAGCTGATCCGCCGGCTTCTCGGCGCGGCGCTCAAATTCGAGATCAAACACGGCCGCGATTTGCCGCTCGTCAAAGCCGATATGAGCCAGCTCGAGCGCGTGCTTATAAATCTTGCCGCCAATGCGCGCGATGCAATGACGCCGCCCGGCGGCGAAATTCCACGCGACGGCCGCCTCACGCTGCGCACGGCGCGGGTCAATGCGGAAGATGCGCGTGCGTTTGGCTATAATCCGATCGAAGACGGCGAATATTGCCTCATCGAGATTGAAGATACCGGCCAGGGCATTAAGCCGGAAGACGCCGCGAAAATCTTTCGTCCGTTCCACTCCACCAAAGGCGAAGGGAAAGGTACGGGCCTTGGGCTCGCGACGAGTTACGGCATCATCAAGCAATCGGGCGGTTACATATTCTTCTCGTCGACACCCGGCAAAGGCACGACTTTCCGTATCTATCTGCCGGCGCATGAGCCAACCGCCGCTGAAGTCGCGGAGATCCAGCGCAAGGAACTTGCGGCGATCCACCGGCCTGTCACTGACGTCGCGGGGCGAGGGCGGATTTTGCTGGTGGAAGATCAGGCCGGCGTGCGCAAAGCCATCGCGCGCAATCTCGTGGAATGCGGCTTCGACGTTCTGCAAGCAGAGGATGGTGAAGAGGCGCTTGGCAAACTCACGGAAGAGCCTGGCGCGTTCGATTTAATCATCTCGGACGTCTCGATGCCGATCATGACCGGCCCCGAAATGCTCCGCGAAGCCGGCCCGCACATGATCGGAAAAGCCAAAGTGCTGTTCCTTTCCGGCTATGCGCC
This sequence comes from Caulobacterales bacterium, assembly GCA_040507435.1. Classification (GTDB taxonomy): domain Bacteria; phylum Pseudomonadota; class Alphaproteobacteria; order Caulobacterales; family Aquidulcibacteraceae; genus JBEVOS01. The sequence goes on from JBEVOS010000252.1 coordinate 8,128, forward strand.
GGAAAGCTTTGAGCACACGCTGCAGGAATTTCCGGTGAGCTACATGTCCAAGCCCGTTGGTATGCCGCAGCTGGCCGCGCGCGTGAAGGATCTGCTCGCGCAAGCTTCCTAAAAGGAACGCATTCTACGCGGGCAAAATTTGCTCTAGTTCTTCCTAAGCGCCGTCAGCGCGCCGGGAGGAATATATGCACATTGGATTGAGCCGTCCCAAGGCGCCTGCGCCGCCGATTCCCGACGTTGATGCGGCGTTCGTCGCACATTGCGCGGAAGCGGCTGGTTTCGAATCTATCTTGTATGGCGAGCACCCAATCACACCGCTTTCCGATGGTGTGACGAACGTCGTTCACACTGAAGGCGTGCCATATTTTCAGGATGCGGTCGTCGCGCTCGCGCGCGTTTCCGCCGCCACAAAACGCATCAAGTTCGGCTTCGGCATTTGTATCGTCGTGCAGCACAATCCCGTGCGCTTAGCAAAACAGCTTGCAGGCCTCGATTACTACAGCGGCGGACGCCTGCTCGTTGGAATCGGCACGGGCTGGAACCGCGTCGAAACAGAAGCGCTTGGCGGCCGCTTCGAACAAAGATGGGCGCAAACGGAGGAAGCTATTGAACTGGCCCGCGCACTGTGGACGCAAGATCGCGTCGAGCATCGCGGCCGCTTCTTCAAGGTGGATCCGGTGCGCTGTTTTCCTCAGCCGGCGCAAGCGGGCGGCCCGCCGATCTTGATGGGAGCGGGCAGTGATTTGGCGCTGAAGCGTCTCGCGAAATATTGCGATGGCTGGATGCCCGCCTTCGTGACTCCCGATGCGATCGCAAATGGCGCGCAGACAATTCGCGCCGGGCGCGCCAAAGTGCGCGCTTTCGCAAGGGAATTGGGCCGCGAGATGAACGTCGTTCCGGTCACCGCCATTTTGCGCGGCGACGCGACACGAGACGATCTCAAGCGTTTTGAAGATGAAGGCGTTGAGCGCGTCGCGATCTCCCTGCCGTATTTCGAAACCGAAGCTGGCGCGCGCGACAAAATCGAAAAATTGGCGGCGGCGCTTCTATAGCCGGGCTAAGGCGGGCAGAATGTACCATTGCTTGCAATAGAGAAAAGATGAAACCCGCCATCCATCGGCAAATCGCCGCAAATTATCCGTTTCTCCTGACACTCCAAACGCGCTTTTCCGACATGGATACGCTGGAGCATTTGAACAATGTCGCGATTGCTGGGCTCTACGAGGAAGCGCGCGTGCGGTTTCATCGAGAGGTATTGGAAGGCGCGATGCCGCGCGCGCCCGATATGCGCACGGTCGTCGCAAGTTTGTCGATCTCGTATCTTCACGAGGGCTTCTACCCAGACCAGCTTGCCTGCGGGACGGGCATCGTCTCCATCGGCCGCTCCTCCTACGTGGTCGGGCAGGCCTTCTTTCAAAACGGGCAATGCATCGGCGTCTGCGACACCGTGCTTGCGCAGCGCAAAGAAGGGGCTGCCGCGCTCGTCACACCGGAGCTGCGTGCCGGATACGAGAAGCTTTTGATCGGCGGCGCAGTAAGCAGCCAGTAAACCTCGTGCGCCAAGGCCAGAGCTAAACTGAGACAGTACCTTGTTGTTGGTAGTGTCTCAGTTTGAAATTTCAGGGTGATACCGCGCCCTCGAAATCGAAGCCGGATCAGTGTATGCTTAGCGCTATGCTTCCAGCCCCACGCTCTGCGATCTTCGCTCGCCGCCGCGCCATGATGGCGAAAGCATCGGAATTAGCTCGAACGGGCCGATTTGCTGACTGGCGTGAAGTCATGACCGCTTTGGTGTCGGAAGAAGGCTATGTGGAAGCACCCCGCTGGCTGAACGGTAGGCCGTTTGCAAAGTTCTCGTTGAATGCCGCCTGTGAGAAGGCCAGGGCGCCAGCGCCCGTAGCGGTTTATGATAGGAGCATGCAGCGTATTCTTGCTGAGGCGGAAGCGGACAGGAAGAGTTTGGAGCCTTTCTTCACGCCATTCCACAATCCGCGTGCAATAGACAGCACTTACGGCTTGAGCCGCGCGTTAGAGGCAATCGAGAAAGCTGACCTGTCCGACGCAGCAAAACGGCGTTATCGGGCGTTGGCGGAAAAGGTCGCTGACAGGCACAGTGGTTGGCGCTTGATCGCAAAGCACCGCCCCTTTCCCAACGGATAGCGCCGATGCCCGGCTACAAATATCCCGCCCAATGGAATCCCAAGCGCGTCATGCGTAACCCGCATTTAGCGCTGCGGTTTGAAGTGACCGCAGCGGAGCAATAGCGCTTTCCGATCAGCAAAAGCGTTGCGACGGCCACTGAGGCGTTGAGCGCTGCGTGTGCTCTTGCAGGCGTCGGACACTCAACGTATTCGTCCGCGACCGCTCCCAGCGCCGTTTCTATCTCACAGAGACCAAGCTTGAGCATTTGGCCGCAGAAGAATCCGCACAATGCCACGAGGTCCCCGAGGCGACGCCGAAATCGGCTGAGCAAAGGGCAACGCTAAAGGTCGGAGCATGCCGCAAGCCTTCTTATATCGAGGCTACGAGATTGAGTTGCGCGAGACCGGCGAGTCTTGCGTTGCGCTATTCAAGACCGATCCGCTTGAACGTGCGGTGATGGTAACGGCGACAGTCTCGGAAGGTATGGACGTCCTGCGAGCGCGCGTTCGGCTGCTGGTCGATTTCGAGCTGGAACGGCGAGAAACTTCAAACTGAGACACTACCTTTTTGTTCCCCTTGTGTTCCGCGAACAAATGAGGTACATTCAATCCAAGTGGGGCGCGGGCTGGCTAGGCGCTCGGGACTCGGCATAGGAGAGCGGTCAGTGGCGGCCTTAAAACTCGTGGAAACCATGGAATCGGACAAGCAGAAAGCTTTGGCCGCGGCGCTTACCCAGATCGAACGCGCCTTTGGCAAAGGCTCGGTCATGCGAATGGGCGAGCAGAAAGCGGTAGAAATTGAGGCGATTTCGACCGGATCGCTGAGTCTCGATATCGCGCTTGGCATAGGCGGCCTGCCGAAAGGCCGCATCGTCGAAATCTATGGTCCGGAGAGCTCGGGAAAAACGACGCTCGCGCTTCATGTGGTCGCGGAAGCGCAGAAGAGCGGCGGCGTTTGCGCCTTCGTCGATGCCGAACACGCGCTGGATACGGGCTACGCGAAAAAGCTCGGGGTCGATCTTGACGATCTTCTTGTCTCGCAGCCTGACAATGGCGAGCAGGCGTTGGAGATCACCGACACATTGGTGCGTTCGGGCGCTGTTGACGTCCTCGTCGTCGACTCTGTCGCAGCACTTACGCCGCGCGCCGAACTCGAAGGCGAGATGGGTGATTCATTGCCAGGTCTGCAAGCCCGTTTGATGAGCCAAGCGCTCCGCAAGCTCACCGCGTCGATCAACAAGTCGAATACGCTGGTGATCTTCATCAATCAGATACGCATGAAGATCGGCGTCATGTACGGCAATCCGGAAACGACCACGGGCGGCAATGCGCTCAAATTCTACGCGTCCGTACGCCTTGATATTCGCCGCACTGGTCAAATCAAGGAACGCGACGAAGTCGTTGGCTCGGAAACGCGCGTCAAGGTGGTGAAAAACAAAGTCGCGCCTCCGTTCAAGCAGGTCCAGTTCGACATCATCTACGGCGAAGGCATTTCTAAAACCGGGGAGCTGATCGAACTCGGTGTGAAAGCTGGCGTGATCGATAAATCTGGCGCTTGGTACGCCTATGGCGGCACCAAGATCGGCCAGGGCAAGGAAACGGTGCGCAAATTCTTGAAAGAGCACACCGACATCGCCGGTGAGATCGAAGATGCGATCCGTCAAAAGTCCGGCCTCATCTCGGAAGAGATGCAATCAAGCCCTGAAGCGGATGATGAAGCCGAAGAGGCCTAGTCACTAACCGACAACGCGCAGGTGGTCTGCGCGTCAACGCCGGCCGGTTGGGGCGTCGCCCCGACCCCTTGACGTCCCTCCGGCCGGCGTCTTCTTTCCAGCTCATGCGTTGATCTTTTGACAGAACCAAGGACACGCAATGGAACAGCGCATTTCCCTCATCACGCTTGGCGTGCGTGATCTTCCGCGCGCCCGGGCTTTCTACCAAGCGATGGGGTTTACGCCGGCAGGCGGCGACGAGCACGTCTGTTTCTTCCAGCTTGGTCCGCTAGGGCTCTCGCTGTTCGGCTGGAATTCGTTAGCGGATGACGCAAAAATCCCAGCGCAAGGCGAGGGTTTTCGGGGTGTTTCTCTCGCCTACAACGTTCGTACGAAAGAAGAGGTTGCGCCAATTCTGGCCGATGCGGCGAGGGCGGGCGGGCGTATCGTCAAGCCCGCCGACGATGTCTTTTGGGGCGGCCATTCCGGCTATTTCGCCGACCCTGACGGCCATCTTTGGGAGGTTGCTTGGAATCCCGGCTTTCCCATCGGCTCCGATGGCGCACTGACAATCAAATTCGACGGTTGAGCGCGCGAAGGCGCGCCCATGTCGCCAGCAGGATCAGGCGCCGCGCGCTTATGCTGAGCAAAGCACCGCGCACGGGCCGTCAAAGCTTGGCGTTACGCGCGGCGCTTCCTATACCAACCGGATAGATAATCCGGTTCAGGAAGCCCGATGGCGAGCGTCAAGGAAATCCGTCAGCAATTCCTCGATTTTTTCGGGGCCAGAGGCCACGCTGTCGTGCCCTCAAGCCCGCTCGTGCCGCAAAATGATCCGACGCTGATGTTCACAAACGCGGGGATGGTTCAGTTCAAGAACTATTTCACAGGGGCCGAGAAGGCGCCGTTTCCGCGCGCCGCCACCAGCCAAAAATGCGTCCGGGCCGGCGGCAAGCACAACGATCTCGACAATGTCGGCTACACCGCGCGCCACCACACCTTCTTCGAAATGCTCGGCAATTTTTCGTTCGGCGATTACTTCAAGG
>JBEVOS010000215.1:0-10741 GCA_040507435.1 Caulobacterales bacterium
ATCCGGCAGATCGGCGGGATTGTGCAGCTCGCGCACTTCGCCATCATTCATGTGCACTTTGTAGACGACGCTCGGCGCCGTCGCGATCAAATCGAGATCGAATTCGCGCGAAAGCCGCTCTTGGATGATTTCAAGATGCAGCAATCCAAGAAACCCGCAGCGAAAGCCGAAGCCGAGCGCGGCGCTGGTTTCCATTTCAAACGTGAAGCTCGCATCGTTGAGCCGCAGTTTGCCCATCGCGGCGCGCAGATCCTCGAAATTCGCGGCGTCCGTGGGGAAGAGCCCACAGAACACCACAGGCTGCGCCGGCTTGAAGCCCGGCAGCGGCTCGGTGACGCCCTTCTTCTCATCCGTGATCGTATCGCCGACGCGCGCATCCGCGACTTCCTTGATGCTCGCGGTGAAGAAGCCGATCTCGCCTGGCCCGAGCACATCGACATCCTGCGCTTTCGGGCGAAACACGCCGACTTTATCGAGGCCATAGACGGCGTCGGTCGCCATCATCTTCACGCGCTGGCCCTTGCGGATCGAACCGTCGATCACGCGCACGAGAACGACCACGCCAAGATACGCATCGTACCACGCATCGACGAGCAGCGCTTTCAGCGGCTTTGAGATGTCGCCCTCTTTCGGCGGCGGCAAGCGTGTGACGATGGCTTCCAGCACATCGGCAATGCCGATGCCGGTTTTGGCGGAAATCTCGACCGCATCGGATGCATCGAGGCCGATCACATCTTCGATCTGCTGCTTCACGCGCGCCGGCTCGGCGGCCGGAAGATCGATCTTGTTGAGGACGGGCACGATCTCAAGATTGTTGTCGAGCGCCTGATAGACGTTCGCCAGCGTCTGCGCTTCGACGCCCTGGCTTGCATCGACCACCAGAAGCGCCCCTTCGCAGGCTGCGAGCGAGCGGGAGACTTCGTAGGCGAAGTCGACGTGGCCGGGCGTGTCCATCAGGTTGAGGATTTAGGTCTCGCCGTCCTTAGCCTTGTAATCGAGGCGGACGGTTTGGGCTTTGATGGTGATCCCGCGCTCGCGCTCGAGTTCCATATTGTCGATCACCTGCTCCTTCATCTCGCGGGCGGCGAGGCCCCCGGTCTGCTGGATCAGCCGGTCGGACAGGGTCGATTTGCCGTGGTCGATATGGGCCACGATGGAAAAGTTGCGGATTCGTTCGCGGGGGATCATGGCGGGGGGATAGCAGGGGCCGCCCAGTGCGCCAAGGCGCGCACCTGACGCGGGCGCCTTGGCGGGAGAGGTTAGCCCGGCTTCTTGAGATCGGGGCGCGAGGCCAGAAAAGCAGCCCGCTCTTCCGGGGTCAGAATCTTGCCCTTCTTGAGGCGAGATACCTTAGGCGTCGGCCGCTCATACGTTTGAGAAGTTTTGGGCGGCGGCTTGGGCGGTGGGGCGGTTGGTTTCACGGAACAGATAATAGCACGATCCGCCAGCCCTCCCATCCCGCACTATTCCTGCAAATGCGCTTCGATAAACCAGAGATCCTTATCAAGCGCGCGCGACTGGCCGGTGAAAAGATCGGCCGTATCTTTGTCGCCCGCCTCATCGGCCTGATTGATCGCCTCCCGAACCAGCTTGCCCAGCTGCGATATACGGTCAGCCAGCGCCTCAAGGTGCGCCTTGCCGCCCGTAAGATCGGAGGGATATGGCGCAAGCGCTGTGTTCTTCGCGATGTTCTGCGACGTGCCATGCGCGACGGCGCCAAGCGCCACGGCGCGTTCAGCGATATCATCCGCCTGCGTATCGACGCGCGCGGCGATCGCATCGAACAATTCGTGCAGCGCGATAAAGTCCGGCCCTTTCACATTCCAATGCGCCTGCTTCACGGCAAGCTTAAGGTCGAGCGTATCGGTCAGCCGCGCATTCAAAAGCGCCGCCATAGACTTACGAGTGTTGTCTGGCAGGTCATTGCGCGTATACGGCATCGTAAATCTCCTCGGACTGCCATTTAAGCCCCAGACAAAAGCCGCACAATGCCAACGGCTATTCAAAGTTCCAGACGCCTTTATAGACAAAGCCAATGGCCACGCCTCCGCAGCAAAATGCGCCCGAAAGGCATGTTTCGACCGCGTACCTCGTCATGCTTTCGGTGGGCATGGTGGTTGGCGCTGGGATCTTCAAATCGCCAGCACAAGTCGCGGACGCGGCCGGATCGGTGGAATGGCTTTACGCAGCTTGGATCGCCGGCGGTTTGCTTACTCTAGCGGGCGCGCTCTGCTATTCAGAACTCGCAACCGCATTTCCGAACGCAGGCGGCGACTATCATTTTTTACGCTTGGCCTATGGTAAGCGCATCGCGTTTCTGTTTGCGTGGGCCCGTTTTGCTGTCATCAATTCTGGGTCGATTGCATTCCTCGGCTTCGTAATCGGCGACTATCTGAACGCTGTGCCGAGCTTTCATCTCGGCCAAGACGGCCCTGCGATCTACGCTGCAATCTCAGTGCTGCTGCTGACGATGTTCAATCTCCGCGGAACGCGCAAAGACGCCGCAGCGAACTACGCCATCACCGGCCTCGAAGTCGGCGGCCTCATCGTCATCGCAATTGCAGCGCTTTGGCTCGCGCTCACGAACACGCCGCCGCTGACGAGCAACGCGCGGCTAATATCCGGGCCGATCCCGCCCGGCCTTGGTCTTGCGATGGTGTTCGTATTGCTCGCCTTCGGCGGCTGGAGCGAAATCGCAACATTGTCGGCGGAAGTAAAAGATTCAAAACGCGGCATGGCGCGGGCGCACATCTATTCCATCCTTGTCATCACACTGCTCTATATTCTCGTGAACTGGGCGTTTCTGCGCGGCCTCGGCTTATCCGGCCTTGCCCAAAGCGATGCGCCCGCCGCTGATCTGATGGCCCGCGCTTTAGGCGATAACGCCGCCCTCCTGCTCGCGATTGCAGTTGCACTAGCGGCGATCACCTCCATCAACGCCACAATTATCGTCGGCGCACGCACGACCTACGCCGTTGCGAATGAATTCCGGGCATTCAGCGCGCTCGGAAAATGGGATCACGCACGCAATATCCCGGCTGCCGCAACACTCGCGCAGGGCGCAATAGGCCTTGCGCTTGTCGGCCTTGGCGCTTGGACGCGCGACGGCTTTGCAACGCTCGTCGACTACACCGCACCCGCTTTCTGGATCTTTATGACGCTATCCGGCTTTGCGCTTATCGTATTGCGTTACAAACAACCGAACGCCGAGCGGCCATTCAAAACACCGTTCTACCCCGTCACGCCTCTTATCTTCTGCATCGCAAATATCTTCATGCTTTGGTCGAGCGCGAGCTATGTTATGAGCCTCGAAAATCCGCGGCGAGGGATGACGCTCGGGTTCGGTGTCCTCGTGCTCGGAATCGCCGCACTCGCCTACGCTGAAATTAAAGCGTCGCGAGCCAGTCAATCAGCAGACACGTAGTCTCTTCTGGCGCTTCCTGTTGCGTCCAATGCCCGATGCCCGGCAAAATATGGACACCACGCAAATCGCTCATATTGCGCTTCATCATTGCGACGAGATCGGCGCCCGGGATGAGATTCAGCGCCAAATCCCTTTCGCCCGCGATGAATAAGGCAGGCTGATGCAGCACGTTGTCAGCCCGCTGCGCGAAGAACGCCGTATCGCGTTCAAAATTCCGGTAGCGATTGAGCGGGCCGCGAAAACCCGAACGCTCGAACTCATCGACATAATAGTCGATATCATCTTCCGTCAGCCACGCCGGAAAAGGCTGTGGATCTGGCAAGCCCTCAAGCATTTTTGAGTCAGCGGGCTTGTCTGGCGTCCACGACCCAAGCCCTTCGCCAGCGCCTGCGAAATACATCCGGCGCAACGCGCTGCGGACATCCGCTTCGAATTCCGCCTCCGCGACGCCTTCGTCTTGAAAATAGACCTGATAGAAAAACTTGCCGCGTTTCGTGAAAATCTCGCGCATGATATCGACGAACGGTGTCTTGCCATGCCCCAGATAAGGCACCGCAAGTCCAGCCACCGCCCGCACCCGGTCCGGATAGAGCAGCGCAGTGTCCCAAGCGAGCGGCGCGCCCCAATCATGGCCGATCAGAATCGCAGGCGCGCCTGGAGAGAGCGCGTCGATGACGCCGGCGATATCCGCTGTGATCGTTTGCGCATCATAATCTGAAGCATCACGCGGGCGGTCCGAACCGCCATAGCCGCGAACGTCAATCGCACACGCCGTAAAGCCCGCGGCTGCGAACGGCAGCATCTGATGGCGCCACGAATACCAGCTCTCCGGAAAACCGTGGATCATGACGATCAGCGGCCCCTGTCCCTGAACGGCCGCGCGCAGACGAATCCCGTTCGTCTCGATGCTACCAAAGGTGCGATCAAGATAGGCTGGCCGGGGGCGGTCGAGAATCGTGGTCATATTCCGCCCATCAACGCCCCAGCGCTCAAAACGCTCCTTGCAATGCGTTAACCATGCACGGCAAGCGTGCGGAAGCCCCGAAATAAAAATCGGCTCAATTCAACCGCGCCCGCGATAATGCTCAACAGCAATCCAATGGCTTCTTGAATGCGCGAATCGCTTATGATCTCGCTTCGGACCTATGGGTTCGTCCCCCGAAATTTGGAGCGTGTGATGGTCGAAGGAACGCAGCTTGCCGCGCTAGTCGCCTCCAAGGTGTGCCACGATCTCGTCGAGCCGATGAACGCAATCATCCAAGGCCTTGAACTACTTAAGGATTCCGACGCCGCCACGCGCGAAGATGCGATGGCGTTAGTCGATCAAGGGGTCGCTAAAGCTTGGGCGAAATTGGATTTTTTCCGCTTCGCAGTGGCCGGCGCGCTGGTCGAAGGCGATGGTGAGCTAGAGGAAGCCCGCCAGACGGCCGAACGCCTGTTCGGCGCCCTTCGGCCTGAATTTGTATGGACCGCGCCGTCTGTGACCTTGCCCAAGGCCGCCACCCGCGTAGTCGTAAATCTTCTCCTGATCGCCAACGAGTGCCTTCCGCGCGGCGGTAAAGTCGAGCTGACCGCGAACGGCGCCGAAGTAACCGTGATCGCAACCGGCCCCCGCGCAGCGCTTCGCCCCGCCACGGCCGCCGCCCTACGCGGCGAAACCCCGTCCGACGGTTATTCAGGCCCCGTCGTCCAACCGCTCCTGACAGGCATTTTCGCCCGGCAAGCTGGCGTCGAAATCGTCTCACGCGAAAGCGACGAGCGCGTGGAGCTGGTGGCCCGCACGCCCGCCATACGTCTGGCTGCGTAAATTTCCATTAACTGACGCTCACTACGCTCCTAGTCCGGCGCGCTTTCGCGCCAGCCTGGGGCGACATGGAAGATCTGCTCGCCGATTTCCGAACGGAAACGCGCGTCGAATTCGACCGCGCGCAGGACGCTTTGACGCGCCTGGAGCATGGCGCGCCGCTTGATGAATCCATCTCCGATATGCGCCGCGGCGTTTCCGAACTGAAAGCGTCATGCGCAGCGCTGGGCTTCGGACGGATCGTTGCGATCTCGGACAAAACCATCGCGCTTATCGATCGCCTTCGCGTCTTGGACTCCGTTGCGCCGCAAGACATCCGCGCGCTACGCCGTGCCATCGATCGCATCGCGCGGATCATGGCGGCTATCGCGGCGACCGGTGTCGAAATAGACGGCGGCGACGCAGATGTGCTGCAAGCCCTTGGCGACGACAGTGAGGCCGAGTTTCGGCAAGCGCGTCTTGCTTCCGCGGTCGCCGCACAATCGGATGAAACCGATCCTTGGTCGCTCATCCTCCAAGCCGCCTACGCCGTCGCTACGCAAATGAGTAAATCCATTTCGGTCGAGATCGACTCAACCGCGCGCGAATTGCCAGCCGATCTCGTGCAGGCCTTGTCACCGGCTCTGCAGCGTATCATCCGCCATGTGAGTATCTACAGCCTTGAGCCGGATCTGTTGCGCCGCCCGCGCGGCAAGCTTGTCGGCGGAACCATTCGCATTTCGGCGCTGCATGTCGGCAAAGAAGCAATCCTTGCGATCAACGATGATGGCGCGGGCCTTGACCTTGAACGCTTGCGCAAGCGCGCCGTTGCGCTCGGAATAGTTACGCAAGGCCGAGCCGCGGACATGCCCGAAAACCAAGCGGCGGCGCTCGTGTTTGCGCCGCGCGTTTCGTCTCTTGGCGAATTCGACAACGAGTCAGGCCTCGATCGCGCGCGCACGCTCATACAATCGCTCGGCGGCGACATCGAAGCAAAATCAAACTCAGGCCGCGGCGCAACCTTCTTTGTGCGCGCCCCAGTTTCGCAATCCAATCGCCCCAACGCCAAAGGAGCGGCGCTATGAAATCCTGCCTTGTTGTCGACGACAGCCGCGTTATCCGCAAAGTCGCGCGCCGTATTCTGGAAGAAATGAGCTTCTCGATCGATGAAGCGGGCGATGGCCTCGAAGCTTTACAGTCCTGCCGCCGCACAATGCCCGATGCAATTTTGTTGGACTGGCAAATGCCCGTCATGACCGGCATCGATTTCTTGCGTCAGCTTCGTCAGGAGCCTGGCGGCGATAAGCCGGTCGTCGTTTTCTGCACCACGGAAAATGATGTTCCAAAAATCTCCGAAGCAATTCGCGCCGGAGCAGATGAATATCTCATGAAGCCGTTCGATAGCGATATCCTTCAATCAAAGTTCGCCGAAGCTGGCCTGGTATGAGCGGAAAAACCATGTTCACGGATACAGAGTTCTCCCTGATCGCCCGCGAAGTGAAAACGCGCACCGGCTATGCGTTGACCCCGTCGCTGGCGCCAACGATGGAGTCGCGTTTGATGGCGCTGCAACGGCGCGAAAACTACGCTAACGTCAATGAACTTGTCGCCGCCGCGCGCGCCAATCATCGCCTATGGGATTTGATCGCCGACGCGCTCGCCCATCCTGAAACGCGCTTTTTCCGGGACCGCGCTTTCTTTCATTCGCTACGGACAGAAATTCTACCAAACCTCGCGCGCAACGCGACAGCAGGACAGCGCATCAGAATCTGGAGCGCTGGGTGCTCAACCGGCCAAGAAGCCTATTCTCTCGCAATCCTTAGCGACGAATTGCGCGCGACAGGCGCGCTCATCGAAATCGTCGCGACCGATCATTCCGATCGGCTCCTCGATAAAGCCCGCTCGGGCCTCTTCTCGCAGTTCGAAGTCCAGCGTGGCCTGCCCATTCGAACGCTCATCGAACACTTCGAGAAAGCGAGCGATCTCTGGCGCATATCCGATCGGCTACGCGCGCAAGTGCGCTTCGAGCGCCACAATCTATTGTCGTCCGCGGACAAACTCGGTCAATTTGACCTCGTCCTCTGTTGCAATGTGCTGAACGACATGGACCCAGCGCCCCGTCAGCTCGCGCTCGAGAACATCGCTGCGGCGCTCACCGGGCAAGGCCTGCTGGCAACCGGTGAAGATGGCGTCACGGCTGTCGCACCGCACGCATTAACGCCAAGCGGACAGATCAAAGGAATTTACCAGCGCAATGCCGGCTGGCGACGCGCAGCGTAGACTATGCGTCGGCATCTTCCTCGCGCTTGACGCGCAGCGCCGTAACCTGGTTGCGGTTGCGCCGTAGAATCTCGAAGCGATAACCGTGAAAAGCAAATCTCTGCCCTGGCTCCGGAATCATTTGCGCTTCGTGGATGACGAGCCCAGCAACTGTAACTGCTTCATCATCGGGCAAATCCCAATCCATCGCGCGGTTGAGATCCCTTATCGGCACGACACCGTCAACATTCACTGATCCGTCCGGCTGCGGACGCACCCCCTGCACGGCGATATCATACTCATCTTTAATATCGCCGACGATCTCCTCGAGAATATCTTCAAGCGTCACGAGGCCTTTGAGCGCGCCATATTCGTCAACGACAATCGCAAAATGCTCCCGCCGCCGCAGAAACTCTGCAAGCTGATCTTCCGCGTTCGTTTTATCCGGCGTGAACCATGCCGGACGCGCCGCATCCATGACGGAAAATCCGTCGCGCCCTTTCTCGGAGATCGCACGCAGCAAATCGCGGGCGTGCAATACGCCGACAATGTTTTCAGGATCATCTTTGTAAAGCGGCAAACGCGTATGTGCGCTCGCCATTGCTTGTGAGACGATCTCGCGCGGCGGCATATCCGCGTCGAGCATCTTGATCGCCTTGCGGTGTATCATGACGTCTTCCACGGTCAGGTCCGCAAGATCGAGCGCGCCGCGCAAACGATCGCGCACATCATTCTCGACCGCGCCGCCTTCTGCATGTAGTTCGACGGTTCCGATAATTTCGGCCCGCGCGCCGAGCACATCGACGCCCTTCTGCACGCGAACGCCGAACAGCCGAAGCGATTGATTGACGATGATCTGAACGCCCGCAACGACCGGCGCCAGAAACCGCACCATCCACTCGACGGGAATTGCTACAAATCGCGCAATCTTGTCGGCGGAAGTGATCGCGTACGTCTTCGGCATCACCTCACCGAAAATGAGCAGAAATGGCGTGAGCACAAGCGTCGAGATAATCGGCCCCGCATCACCGTAGAGGCCGCTAAAGATCGTTGAAGCAATCGCGGACGCCGCAATCGTCACGAAATTCGCACCGAGCAAAACAGCGCCAATCATGCGCTCCCGGTTCTCATTCAATCTATTCACGCGCGCAGCGAGCGCGTCGCCGTCTTTTTCAAGACCGCTCATTCGTGCGCGCGACGAGGCGGTGAGCGCCGTTTCCGCAAGCGAAAAAAACGCATTAAGAAAAATTAGCACGAGGATGACCGCGGCCGCGATCAATATAGTCTGTGGCATGGCTTGCTAAGAGAGCCTCTCCGTCAGCAGCGCGCGCGCCGCATCGGCCGGCGCATCTTTCTGCACAAATGCGCGGCCGATTCCGCGCGCAAGAATAAGCGTCAGTTTACCGGATTCGTTCTTTTTATCGTGCGCCATAGCCCCGATAAGCGCATCCGCTTTGTACGGCCCCCCCGTCAGCCGCTTCAAATCCGTTTCAAAACCCATCTGCGCCAGATGCGCGGCGACACGTGCGCTCTCCTGCCGCTCGCAAAGCCCAAGCCGCGCGGATAAATCGAACGCGAGCGACATGCCCGTACCGACAGCTTCGCCATGGAGAAGCGCGCCGTCATACCCAGCCTCTGTTTCCAATGCGTGCGCGAACGTATGCCCCAGATTGAGAAGCGCGCGCGGGCCTTCTTCTCGTTCATCCGCGGCCACCACACGCGCCTTCGCTTCGATCGACGCACGCACCGCGAAGGCGAGCGCCTCGAGATCGCCGCGCATCAAAGCCGCGCCGTTCGCTTCGCACCAATCGTAGAAATCCGGCATGTCGATCAAGCCGTACTTCACAATCTCAGCATAACCGCACCGTAGCTCGCGCTCAGGCAAAGTGCGCAGCACGTCAAGGTCCGCGAGCACGAGACGAGGTTGATGAAATAAACCGACAAGATTCTTTCCATGCGGCGTATCGATCGCCGTCTTACCACCCACGCTGGAATCCACCTGCGACAACAGCGTTGTCGGAATTTGCACGAAGTCGACGCCGCGTTTCACAATTCCCGCCGCAAACCCCGCGAGATCGCCGATCACGCCGCCGCCGAACGCAACAACGATATCTTTGCGGGAAATCTCATGGGCGATAAGAGCATCGCAAAGCCGCTCAAGACCGGCAAAGCTCTTTTGACCTTCGCCCGGCGGCAAAATAATCGTTTCGAGTTTCAGCCCCCCTTGGCGCAGGCCGCCCTCAAGCGCCGCAAAATGCAATGGCGCAACATTTTCATCCGTCACGACGAGCGCGCGCCTGCTCGGCGCGAATTGCGCTACGTGCTCGCCAGCACGGCTGAGCAAACCCGTCCCAATGCGGACATCATAGCTGCGCGCGCCAAGACCAACTGCGACGATATGATCTTCGCTCATGAACGTGTTCCAAATTTCGTTGCGAGCGCGGAAAGCACGGCTGCGACGGAAGACGAATGCGGCGCATTCGTCGATTCAACGGTCAGATCAGCCTCCGCATAAATTGGATAACGCGCATCCATGAGCCGCTTCATCACCGCTTGCGGATCATCATTGTCGAGCAACGGGCGTTGCCCCGGCTTCTTTTCGACTCGCCGCATCAAAACATCGAGCGGCGCTTTGAGCCATACCGTAACCGCCTTTTCCTTCATGAGCGCCCGCGCTTCTGGATCGATGAACGCGCCGCCGCCCGTCGCCAAAATAAGCGGCCGATCGCCAAGCAGCCGCGCGATGACGCTGCGCTCTCCGCGCCGGAATTCCGCTTCGCCATGGCGCGCAAAAATCTCCGAAACTGTAAGCCCCGCCGCGCGCTCGATCTCAGCGTCGGCGTCTGCAAAGGGGAGTTCGAGCGCCGCGGCGAGCCGCCGGCCGACAGTGGTTTTGCCCGCGCCCATGAGCCCGACCAAAGCGATGGGCCGGTCAACGGCGAGTTTCTGGGAATGTTCAACCATGTCGGCGCCGCCGATTTCGCCCTGTTCCCGCTCCGGCCGCGTCACAATTCACCTCTTACGCCAGCTGGTTTGGTAAACGCTGCAGACTGGAAACTCGCCACATTTTGGGGGCAATCTCTTTGCATCGCAACGCCGTATGATTCGCCCTCTATGGCCAAACGGAGCTTTGATGTTCAGACGCCGCCGCCGCAGGTCTCGTTTCTCAAGCGGAACGCCGCCGGTCAGCCGCATGGTGGTTTTCGGCGTGGCCGGCGCTCTTATCATTGGCGCCTTTGTGTTCTTCAACATTCGCGCCGGCCAGCTTGCGCCCG
>JBEVOS010000027.1:0-5134 GCA_040507435.1 Caulobacterales bacterium
CAGCAGCAGGAAATGATCCGCCTTTATCAGACGGAGAAGATCAATCCGGTCGCCGGCTGCGTGCCGATCTTGCTGCAAATTCCGGTGTTTTATTCACTCTACAAAGTGCTGACCGTCACGATCGAAATGCGGCACGCGCCGTTCTTCGGTTGGATCCGCGATCTTTCCGCGCCAGACCCGCTCTACATCATCAATCTGTTTGGATTGCTGCCGTTCGATCCGCACGCAATTCCGCTGATCGGAACGTTCCTCGCGATCGGGCCTTTGGCGGTGCTGTACGGCGTGACGATGTGGGCGCTGCAGGCGATGAACCCGCCGCCAACGGATCCGGTACAAGCGACGATCTTCAAATGGATGCCGATCGCGTTCGTCTTCCTGTTCGTAACCTTCCCGGCTGGTCTGCTGATTTACTGGGTGTGGTCGAACACGCTCTCGATCATTCAGCAATACATCATCATGCGCGCGCAGGGCGTCGATACCGAGTTCGACAAATTCATCGCGAAGCTCACCGGGCGCAAGGCCGCCGAGGGAACGGCGAAATAGCTTGTGTCCGATGAGGATGATCTTCTGGAAGCGGGACGCCTGCTCTTTGCGGGGCCGGTGACGTTCGAGCGCGGCGTCGCCCAGCTCGATGGTCTTCCTGCCGCCGATCTTCCGGAAATCGCATTTGCCGGACGTTCGAACGTCGGCAAATCGAGCCTCGTCAACGCGCTGACAGGGCGCAAAACACTGGCGCGCGCTTCCGCTGAACCTGGACGCACGCGCGAGCTCAACTTCTTCAATCTGGGTGATCGGCTCCGCCTCGTCGATTTGCCTGGCTACGGCTACGCCAAGGCGTCGAAAACCGAGATCGCACGCTGGAATGCGGTGATGCGCGATTATTTGCGCGGGCGCGCGCCGCTGAAGCGCGTGATCCTGCTGATCGATGCGCGGCACGGCGCGAAGGCGAACGATCTCGCCGTGATGGAGGCGCTCGATAAGGCTGCGGTCGTCTATCAAGCGGTGCTGACCAAGAGCGACAAGCTCAAAGCGGCCGAGGTCGATCAGCGCGTAGCGGAAACGGAGGCCGTACTGGCCAAGCGTCCGGCGGCGCATCCGGCGGTGATCGCAACGAGCTCTGAAAAAGGGCTGGGGATCGCGGAATTGCGCGCTGATATCGCCGCTTTGGGCGCGCCGTAGCGGGGGGATGCGCGAGACGCCTTTTGACGCTATATTTGTGAAAATGGTATTCATGGAGGAACGGCTATGAAAGATCTTGGCGGCGACGGTGAAAATTGCCCCTTCACGTTCAATTTCGACCCTACGACGTTCAAGGTCGGCGATACGGTGAGCTACCGGGTAACGGGCAGCCTCGCGGATTTTCCGTTTGTGGGCATACTCACTGACGTTCAAGACGACTTCGTGATGATCGCGACCGACCCGAAGGACCCCAAGGATCGCATGCGCGGCACGCGGGAAGCGCGCCCTTTGGTGCAGCACTCCGAGATCGGCTGATCCGTCAGCCCTGATGCTTTGGCGGGGTCTCTTCACCCCTCACCTCGGCATGGCCTTTCCGGCCCAAATCTGAGCGGTCGGCGCCTGTACGGAATTTTGGCTCGCCTTGCGGTTTTGGCTCGTCTGACTTGGTTTGACGGTCGCGCGCTTCGCGCATCGCCTGCTCTTTCACCTGAGCGTGTTTATCTTGTTCGTGTGCCATGCTCGCGTAACGCGCGATCCTAGCTGCGAGGTCCGGGTTGGCGGTTCCAGCATTGGATAAGCGGGGCGCACGCGCCATATTCTGCTTTCCGATTCTGAGGCGCATATGACAGACGTTCTCCACGCTCCCATCGTCGTTATTGGGTCCGGCCCAGCCGGGTACACCGCTGCGATCTACGCCGCGCGCGCGATGCGCAAGCCGCTGCTGATCAGCGGGCTGCAGCCGGGCGGGCAGCTTACCATCACGACGGATGTGGAGAATTATCCGGGCTTCGCCGAGACGATCCAGGGCCCTTGGCTGATGGAGCAAATGCTCAAGCAGGCCGAGCATGTGGGCGCGGTGCAGATCACCGATACGATCGCGAGCGTGGATTTCTCCCGCCGCCCGTTCAGGCTGACGGGCGATGGCGGGCAGATTTATACCGCGGACACGGTCATCATCGCGACCGGCGCCAGCGCTAAATGGCTTGGGATTCCGAGCGAGCAGAAATTCCAAGGTTTCGGCGTTTCGGCCTGCGCGACCTGCGATGGATTTTTCTATCGTAACCGAGAGGTTTTCGTCGTCGGCGGCGGCAACACCGCTGTCGAAGAGGCGCTTTATCTCACGAATTTCGCGTCAAAAGTGACGCTCGTGCATCGCCGCCACGAATTGCGCGCCGAAAAGATTTTGCAGGATCGCCTCATGGCGCATCCGAAGATTTCCGTGCTGTGGAATTCTGGGCTCGAAGAAGTCATCGGCGCGGAAGACCCCCTCGGCGTCACCGGCGTGCGGATCAAAAATCTGCAAACCGGCGCGGTGAGCGAGCACAAAACTGATGGCGTCTTCATCGCGATCGGCCACGCGCCGGCGACCGATCTGTTCAAAGGCCAAATCGATATGCGCGCCAGCGGCTATATCGAGGTCATTCCAGGCACGACGCAGACGAATATTCCGGGGGTTTTCGCTGCTGGCGATGTCGCAGACGAGACCTATCGCCAAGCAGTCACCGCCGCTGGGATGGGCTGCATGGCGGCGCTGGAGGCCGACCGTTTCCTCGCCGAAATCGAGCATCACGCGGCGGTTGCGGCCGAATAGCTCGTTTCGCACTTGCTCCTTTCCTGGTGTGGCCAGCTATGCAATAATGCATTGCAACTAGCTGGAGGGCGCACAAGCGCCAGATCGGGCGCATGGATTGGGACAAACTCAAGACGTTTCACTATGCCGCCGAGACCGGCAGCTTGACCGCCGCCGCCGATAAGCTCGGCGTTTCACAATCTTCCGTCAGCCGCCAGATCGCCGCGCTCGAAACCGGGATGGGCGTGCCCCTCTTTCAGCGTCATGCGCGTGGATTGCTGCTGACCGGGCCCGGCATGGCGCTGCGCGAATTCACACGCGAGATGAGTTCGGCTGCGGTGATCGCGGAATCGACGCTCAAGGACGCGCGCGAAAAGGTGATGGGCGATCTTAAAGTCACCGCGCCGATCGCGTTCGGATCGACATGGCTTGCGCCGCGCCTTGCAGCGTTCGCGGATTCCTATCCGGAGACACGGCTCCAATTGCTGCTCGACGATCGCGAATATGATTTGCTGAAGCTGGAAGCGGAATGCGCGATCCGGCTTTGGGCGGCGACGCATGCCGATCTCATTCAGCGCAAAATCCTCGAAGTGCAAATCAGCCTTTACGCCTCACCAAGTTATCTTGCGAAGCATGGGGAGCCGACGAAGGTTGATGATCTCGATCGCCATCGTATCATTTCGTATTCCGCCTCCACCGTCTCCGCGACGAACGGCATGCGCGAAATGGATTGGGCGGTGCGTGCCGGGCGCGAAGACGCGCGGCCGCGTGCGTCGCTGCTCGAACTCAACAATGTTTACGGCATGCTGCGCGCGGTGGAGAGCGGCTTCGGCATTGCGAGCGTGCCGGATTATATGGCGCGCGGAAATCCGAACTTGGTGAAAGTTCTGCCCACGCTGAAAGGGCCGAGCTTCGATGTGTATTTCATCTATCCGAGCGATCTGAAGCGTTCCAAACGCATCGCGGCGTTCCGGCAGTTTTTGATTGAGCAAGCGGCGGATTGGGCGGATTAGGTGAAGGCGATAAAGACGGCGCCGAGCGCAACGACGCACGCGCCAGCCCATCGGCGCGCGCCAAGTTTTTCTTTAAGAAATAGCCACGCAATCAAAGCGCCGAACACGACCGAGGCTTCGCGCAAAGCCGCAACTTGCGCAACTGGCGCCAACGTCTGCGCATAAAGAATCATGCCGTAGCCCAGCATGCTGATAAAGCCGGCGCTCAAGCCGCGCATCCAATCGTTTTGCGCGGCGCGCAGAAGGGTCGTCGCGCCGCGGCGCCATATCGCGAAGACAATGATCGGCAGCGCAGCCAACAGCGTGCCCCAACCAAGGTAGAGCGCCGGGTTCCCTGTTTGCCGCGCGCCAAATGCGTCGATCAACGAATAGCCGCCAATGGCGACCGCCGTGAGCAAAGACCAAATCGTCGCGCGGAGCGGCGCGTTCGGGCTGGCGCCGACGGACAATACGCCTACGCACACCGTCGCAATACCGAACATTGCAGCTGGCTCGAGCGACTCGTGCAAAAATAAGAATCCGCCGAGCGTGACGAATACGGGCGCTAGGCCACGCGATAATGTATAGACGTGGCTGAGATCGCCGCTCTCATAGCCTTTCGACATCGCCGCCCAATATCCTGCGTGCACGACGCCGCTCGCAATCAGGATAGGCCACGTCTCTCGCGGCGGCATGCCGGTGAGCGCGATGAGCGCGAGCGATACGATCGTCCAGCCAATAGCGACGAGCGCGGAATCAACAAGCCGGTCGCTTCCAGTTTTCAGCAGCGCCATCCAACGCGCATGTATGAGCGCCGAAAAAAGCGCGGCGGCTATGGCGATAGCTGACAATAAACAATCCCACTATCGAGAGAGGCCTATGCGCTAACTTCTTTCGCGCAATTAGTGACACACACTCTTTTGACGTCAATCAATATGCGTTCGCCCTGGGTTTCGGGTCGCGCTCCGCGCGTCCTGAATAACGGAAGTGTGGGGTTCAAAAAGCGGGGGTTTGCGCCAATTTATCCGACCGAGTTTTTTCTCACGCATAATCACCTCGTCCCTTGCACGGGAGGTTTGAGGCGCTGCAGCCCAGCAAATCACTGCAAGGGGACAGGCGAGCGTGAAAGGCATTTGCAATCGTCCAACAACCCAAGACAGCTTTCTACGGATTGCCTACGGGAGCTTGGAAGGATGCGAGCGCCGGCTGCCTCCGGGGATTGAAACCGGAGGGTCTGGGAATGGCGTTCCCACGCGCCGAAGGCGGGCCGGGCCTGGAGATAACATCTCCTCACGACCGGGGCTTTCGTCCAATCGTCTGAACGGGGCGCGTGGAAGCGTCTTATTCGCCGTCTGTGAGGGCGGCATACCTCGGCGTGGAAACGCGCCCCGCC
>JBEVOS010000229.1:0-6248 GCA_040507435.1 Caulobacterales bacterium
CTTCAAGCCGTAATGAATCGCGCGCGCCTAACCCGATTGGCTTCACTTCCGTCTGATTGAGCAAGACTTCAGCGAACGCCTGCGCATTTTCCGGCGTGACAAGAATTTCAAATCCATCTTCACCGGTGTAGCCGCTGCGATGGATCGTCAGCGCGGCGAACTCGGGATGATCGAAACGCGTCCCAGTCATGAAACTCATCGCTTCAACGCCCGGAACGATGCGCGAGAGCGCTGTCACCGCCTCCGGCCCTTGCAATGCAAGCAGTGCGCGATCATCGAGCCTGCGCAGGCGCGCTTCACTTCCCGCGTTTGCGGCAATGAGCGCGAAATCTTGTTCCTTCGTACCAGCATTGACGACGATGTAGAGCCCGCCCCGCGCCGTTTCGCGCGCAGGCCGTGTGATCATCAGATCGTCGAGAACGCCGCCGTCTTGATTGAGCAAAACCGTGAGCCGCGCTTGGCCGGCCTCGAGCCGTTTCAGATCAGCTGAAACGAGCCGTTCCATGATTGCGGCGATGCGTTCGTGCGCGCCCTGTTCGCCGAGACCGTCACTGATCTCCAGCAGGCATGGCCCCATATGCGAGACATCGAAGAGGCCTGCGTGCGTGCGGGTCCAGTTATGCTCGGCGATGAGGCCCTCAAATTCGAGCGGCATGTCATAGCCCGCGAATCCGCCAAACTTCTTTGCGCCTCCAAAATTGGAAGAACCGGCGCGCCAAAGCGCGTCGAGCAAAAGCTTCTTAAGTTCGCCGTTTTGAGCTTCCGCCACCGGACCACGCTGCATAAGGCTGGACTCGCGCTGATCGCTCAGCCGAGCCGCCCCCGCTGTCCTGGCGCCTGAGAGATTCTTCCTGGAGTGGTCCAGGACTTACTCCGTCGGCGGCGGCATCCGCCAAAGGCGAGCCGCGCTTTCCAGCGTGTTCATCCCCCCACGGTCCGGATCCCTGAGAGTTTCCGGGGCGGTTGCTCCTTCGGGGGCGGCCATCGGGCTCTTCGAGCCCTGCCGCGCTCTCCCGCGGGGTTCGTATGTGTTGCCAGCTCAGGGCGATTCTCATCGGCCTGAATCGTTAATGGCGACCCTGTGCGCGGGGAGAGCCTAAGTCAATTCACGCGGGCGCCCTGCCGCGCGGCTGGCGGAAAAAGCGGCGCATTAATCCCAAGAGATCGCTGCATCGCCCTTCAGGATTGCGTCCGCAGCTGGCGCATATTTGGCGCCGGAGGCATCGTGCAGGTCGAGGCCATGCAGGAGGCGCAGTGGCGCGCGCGAGCCTTTGACGGCGCGAATGAGAATGCGTTTGGCCGCTTCACCGGCGCGCGGACGGACCGGATAGACCGCGATCCCGCCCAACCTGCCCGCCAGCGCAGCCAGAATGTCCTGAAGCGCGTCGGCGCGGTGAATCATAGTCAGCGCCGCGCCGCCCCTCATGCGGTCAGATAATACCTTTACCCATATCTCAACCGGTTCATCCGCCACGTGCGCCGCCCGGCGCTCCTCAGCTGGCAGGCGCCCTCTACCGGGCGTGTCGAAAGGCGGATTGAGGAAGACCCCGTCGAAAGGACCGCGTGGCGCTTGTTCGCCTAGAATATCGGCCGTGATGATCTCGATGCGATTACCGCCGCCATTCGAGGCGACGTTCTCGCGCGCCAGCTCAGCGTAAGCGGGGTCGCGTTCAACGCCCAGGAACCGGGACTGCGGAAAGCGCTGCGCTGCGCAGAGCAACGCGCCGCCCACCCCGCAGCCGGCTTCCAGTAGGGTTTCGGCATCCGTGACCGCCGCCGCGAGCAAGATCGTATCGACATTTGCGCGATAACCAGCAGCCGGCTGGCGCAAAATTACTTTGCCGCCATAAAGGCGATCCTCCGACACGTCACTCACTCGTCACCTTTTGGCGGCGCCGCTTCTATCTCCGCGACCAGCGCGATGGCGCGGTCGTATTCGGTTTCTGGAACCATGAGACGCCGCGGCAAGGCGCCGATCGACCCATCCATCACCGCCATGCCAGCGTCGAGGATGACAGGGTTCAGGCCGGCATCGCGCAACACCGCTTCCGCAAAAGAAAGGAAAACCAAGTCGTTTGTACGTCGCAGTTCTCGCATAGAATGACCAGAGACGTTGTAACGCCTTGACCGCCAAGGGCTGGCCAACCATCGTCGCGCCCGCAAATGAACGCAAGCAAAGGCCTCATGGCGAACGCATCCGTCAAACCTGAAAAGGCTGCGTCCGCGCCGTCCGCCATCGACCGGCTCTCGCAGCTTGTCGAAGAGGATTTGGCTGCGATCGACGCGTTGATCCATGGCTATATGACGAGCCCAGTCGGCGTGATCCCTAACCTCGCTGCGCATCTGATCGACGCCGGCGGCAAGCGCATCCGGCCGCTGATTACAGTTGCTGCTGCGCGGGCGCTTGGCGGCGGAGGCGACGCGTCACGTAAATTGGCGGCGGCGGTCGAGTTCATCCACTCAGCGACACTGCTGCACGACGATGTTGTCGATGAAAGCGCAATGCGCCGCGGCAAGAAAAGCGCGCGGAACATCTGGGGCAATGCGTCGAGCGTGCTCGTTGGCGATTTTCTGTTTGCGCGCTCTTTTAATTTGATGGTCGAAGCTGGCGATCTCGCGACCCTCGATATTCTCGCACGCGCCGCAAGCGTTATCGCTGAAGGCGAAGTCATGCAGCTCGCCGCGGCCAACGACGCGGACATGACTCTTGACCGCTACATGCAGATCATCGATGCGAAGACGGCTGCATTGTTCGCCGCCGCCGCCCGCGTTGGCGCATGCGCTGCGGGGAAGGCTGGGCCCGAAGCGCGTGCATTTGAAATTTACGGCCGCTCAATCGGCATCGCGTTTCAACTGGTCGACGATGCGCTCGATTACGGCGGCGCATCGGCGACAATGGGTAAGAATGCTGGGGACGATTTTCGCGAAGGCAAAGTGACCCTCCCCGTCATTATCGCGCGCGATGCCGGTGATGAGAGCGAGCAAGCATTCTGGCGGCGTACGATGGGCGGCGATCGCACTGACGAAGACTTCGTACGCGCGCAAGCGCTGATCCGCCGTCACGGCGCCATTCAGCTCACCCTGACAAGTGCACAAGCCCACGCGGATAAAGCGCGTGCGGCGCTCAACGATCTTCCGCTCAATGCTTATACGCAGGCGCTTGGCGATCTAGCAGACTTTGTCGTCGCCCGTGCTTCCTAGGGCGCATCAAGCCCTGCTTGCTTTGCGTATCGGCGCGTCTTCCGGAAAATGAGCACACAAGGCAACAGCAAACACACGAACGACAAAAACGGCGCATAGGTCAGCGCGTCTTCCAGCTCACCCCCCCGAAATTCGAGCGGCAAGATCATGCCGCGCGCCAAGATGTGAGCAGCCACGGCGATCAAGCCGCATACCATCATCGACACCCAATAATGGTACGTCACGCGCTTATGCGGCCAGCCGGCGCGTAGCGCGATCTGATAGATGTGATCTCTGTGACCGTCGAAGAGTTCGCGCGCTTTGGTCGCGCGCCAAAAAAGTGTGAGCAAAGCGTCCGCTACGAGCGGAAGGAACAAAGTTGCAACTGTGAAGGGCGAGACGCCGCCGCGCTGTACCGCGAGCAGGGACGCGGCCGCCGCCAAACCGCCCGCGAAGAGCGCGCCTGAATCGCCCGCGAACAATCGGCCCGCTGGAAAATTCCAAAACAGAAAACCAATCAGCGCCGCCGCGCCGCACATCGATAACGCCGCCGCCCCCCGTGCACCGCCATCGAGCGCGATAATCGCCAAGCAAATTAAACCGATTGCGACTGAGCCCATCGACAGCCCGTTGGCGCCGTCGAGAAAATTCACAGCGTTGACGACAACGAACACCCATAAGGCCGCGCCGATCACCGCGCCCCAAAAGTGCAGAGGTATGACGGCGCCCGCGCCGATTGGAAGATTGTCGGGCTTACCAACCAGCAAAGCGGCCGCGAGCGCGCCAAGAATGAAAACGATCATTTTCTCACGCGCGCGCATCGGTTTCAGATCATCGAAGACGCCAATGACGAAAAATAGGATCGCAGCAGCAGCGGTTGCAGCCATCCGCGTCGCCGCGTCCATCGTGTAGTCGCGACTCCAGGTTTGGACAGGCGGCATCAACAAAATACAGACGCCAACTGCAAATCCGGTAGCGATGCCGATGCCGCCGCTCGTCGGCGTCGGCGTCGGCGTCTTATGCATCTTGCGCGGGATGGTAGGCTCATCGACGACGCCTGCCGCCATCACGAGACGGCAGGCAGCTACACTCGTCAAAACAGCGGCGCACATGGCTACAAGGAATTCTACATACATCCGCTGGCCTCTTTGATGCGCTAGGTCATCCGAGGCGCGTAGGCTTCACCCACCAATTTGGCCGGGTTTCGGAAATCCGCACTGCGAGTAAATCGGCGGCCTGGGCATCATCAGCTATCGCAAATACGGTGGCGCCACTTCCCGACAGGCGCGTCAACCGCGCGCCGCCAAGTGAGTCTAATAACGAGAACACATCGGCAATCGCAGGCGCGACGTCTTTTGCTGGGGCAGTCAAATCATTGCGCATAAATGAAAGGATGCTCAGCGCCTCTTCGCGATCGCGCCAGCTTGGCGGCGCCGTGCGTACAAAGCCGCCGCCCAAGTTCAATTCGTCAAAGCGCCGATAAACCGCTCCTGTTGGCGCCAATTTCCCAGGATTGATGAGCACCGCGCTGAGCGCAGAAATATCGATTGGGGCTACGGTTTCGCCAGCGCCCGTCATAAAACAGCTTCGTCCGTAAACGCAGGCGGGGACATCGGCGCCAAGCGCTGCGCCCACATTCGCAAGCTCGGCATCAGTCATGCCAAGCGCCCATAGCTTGTTCAGCGCATGCAACGCAGCCGCCGCATCGGAAGACCCTCCGCCAATGCCGGAGGCAATGGGTAAATTCTTTTGAAGCGTCAGCTTAACGCCATTTTGCAGACCAGCGCCGGCCGCCAATAATTGCGCGGCGCGCACGACCAGATTGTTCGATTCCGCAGCGAGCGCTGCGCCGAATGGCCCCGCAATCGCGAGACTTGGACGTTCAGCATCTTCCGCCCAAATGTAATCGCCGGCATCGGCGAAGACGACGATCGATTCAAGCGGATGACGCCCATCTGCTTGAGGGCGGCCAACATGCAGTGAGAGATTAATTTTCGCCGGCGCGAAAACTCGCAAAGTCATTGCCGGCGCCGCGCATTTTCCGCGAGCGGCGTCCGCGGCAATCCTGCTTCAATTTTACTTTGCGCCTGCGCTTCCAGATCGCCGCTCGGCTTTAGCGTGAGCACACGGCGCCATTGGAAACGCGCTTCGACGCGACGGCCCACGCGCCAGTAACAATCACCGAGGTGATCGTTCAAAATTGGATCGGACGGCTCAAGCTCTACGGCGCGCTCCAAGTAGCCGAGCGCCATTTCATAATCGCCGAGCCGGTAATGCGCCCATCCGAGGCTATCAAGAATTGCGCCGGAGTTTGGACGCGCCTCCAGCGCACGCGTGATCAAGGCAAGCCCCTCCTGCAGATGCTCGCCGCGATCAACCCATGAATAGCCGAGATAATTGAGAACATCCGGTTGATCTGGCTCAATTTGCAAAGCGTGCTGTAGGTCCGCTTCTGCATCGCTCCAGCGGCCAAGCCGTTCGCGCGAAGCGCCGCGTGCAAAATAGAGCCGCCAATCATCGCTGCCTTCGCCGATCAACTCGGTGTAGAGCGGTTCGGCTTCAGAATAATGATCATAGGTGCGCAGAAGATCGGCATAGGCTGTCTTCGAACGGCGTCCGCCGGTCGCTGCGGCTTGACGCGCAGCGGCAAGCGCCGCCTCTTGTTCGCCGTCATCTCGCAATGTCCACGCCGACATGAGGCTTGCGGTTTCGGCATAGGGAGACGCTTGCGGAAGGCGCGCCAGCGCCGCACGCGCCGCTTCATTATGACCGCGATCGCGTTGTGATTCTGCGAACGCGAGTTGTGCAGCGTCGAGCGTGGGATCAAGCATTGTTGCGAGAGATAGAATTACGAGGCCATCGTCTGCTTCGGTTTCCTGCGATAGAAGCGCGCCCAATCCATAAACGCCGATTGCGGCGCCGCGCGCCGCCGTCAACGGTCGCGCAAGCGTGCGCGCCCCGCCCGCGACGCGCGTGAGCGCAGCTTCAATTTCGGGATTTCCGGTTTGATCGCGATAGTTTTGCAGAAGCGTGACGGCTTGGTCCCGTTGATTCACGCGGAGCAAAAG
>JBEVOS010000059.1:0-11494 GCA_040507435.1 Caulobacterales bacterium
TAGACGCATTGCAGCGGCGGCTTAACGATATGGGTTTTCTTTTCTCCGCACTCGGCCGCTATCTCATGGCGCGCAGCTTAATCGGCATTGCGATTGCGCTCGTGTCCGTTCTCGCCGCTATTTTGCTGATCGACGTCGTCGAGCAATTACGTTCGATCGGCGATGAAGCTGATCTGACCATTTTTCATGCGGCTGGCCTGACGCTGCTCAAGACGCCGATGCTGATCGAGCAGACCCTGCCTTTCGTCGTACTCGCGGGAGCGATGATCGCCGTGATCGGTCTCAATCGTTCGAGCGAACTGACGGCGATGCGCGCAGCGGGCGTCTCGGCGTGGCGGTTTCTGGCGCCGCCTGTCGTGCTCGCGGCGGCGATTGGAATCATCTTCGTTATGGTCATCAATCCAATCGGCGCTGCGACCTACGCGCGTTATGAACAGGAAAAGGCGCGGCTTCTTTCTGAGAATCCAAACGAGCCGACCGGCAATGGCGTTTGGATTCGTCAAGCAAGCCGCAACGAGCAAGTGGTCGTTCATGCGGAACGGTGGTCGGACAATGGCGCGCGGCTCGAAAACGTGACGTTTCTTTTCTTTGCCCCGCGCGACGGCTCGCTGAAATTCACACGCCGCATTCAGGCCGAAACAGCCGATCTCCGCCCCGGTTTTTGGCAGCTGCATAATCTTGTGGAAGCCGGCCCTGGGGTCGCGCCCGAGCATGCGGCGAATCTGGCGCTGCCTACGAGCATCGACCCCACCGAATTACTCGACCGGTTTGTCGCCCCTGCGACCCTGTCGTTCTGGCGCCTGCCCGGCTTCATCAATCAAGCGCATGCCGCCGGGCTCGCGCCGGTGCGATTCGAGTTGAAATGGCAAAGCCTCCTCGGCTTCCCCGTCATGCTAGCGGCGATGGCGGGTCTCGGCGCGGTTTTCTCCCTCCGGCTGCAGCGTCTCGGAAATGTCGCCCGCTGGGCGGCGTTCGGGGCTGGGATTGGGCTCTTTCTCTTCTTTTTCGGGCAATTGGCCGCCGCTTTTGCGGTCGCGCAGGCGGTGCCGCCAGTCGTCGCCGCCTGGAGCCCGCCCCTAACAGGCCTGTTCACGGCGCTCGCTTTTGTCGCTTATCTTGAGGATGGCTGAGCAGCGTGTCCTTCATGTCCTTTACGGCCCCCAGGATTGACGGCTAGGAATGATCGGGGAGTCGCGAGAGGGACGCGGGAATGGTCCGGTCGGACAATCGATTCACCGATCGGGCTTTTAAGACCTGGGCGGTTCTAGCGGCCGCTTTGGTGGCGACGGTGACGCCGTCGCCCTCCACCGCGCAGACCAGCGGACCTATTCGCCAGCCTGCGGCGCAGGATTCCGATGTCGTGCTCCTCGAAGCCGACACGCTTACCAACGACGACAACGCGAACACGATTACCGCTGAAGGCGATGTGCAGGTCCGCCACGATGGCCGGA
Source organism: Caulobacterales bacterium (assembly GCA_040507435.1). Taxonomy (GTDB): domain Bacteria; phylum Pseudomonadota; class Alphaproteobacteria; order Caulobacterales; family Aquidulcibacteraceae; genus JBEVOS01. The sequence goes on from JBEVOS010000059.1 coordinate 1,452, forward strand.
CGATGCGCGCAGACCGCATGATCTATGATCTCAACGCCGGCACGATCCTCGCACAAGGCAGCGTTCAACTCGTCGAAGCTGACGGCTCAGTCACCTACACTGAGGAATTGCAGGTCGATGAGGGCCTTGGCGTCGGCCTTGCGACCAACCTGCGTTCGCGCTTTGCCGAAGGCGGCTCCATGGCGGCGCGCACCGCAGCGCGCGTCAGCGTAAACCGCAACGAACTTACCAACATCATTTATACGAGCTGTCCGGTTTGCGAGGACGGATCGCGGCCGCCGACTTGGGCGCTCAAGGCGCGGCGCGCGATTCAAAATCGCGAGTCCCACATGATCTCGTATCGCAACGCGACGCTAGAATTTGCCGGCGTGCCTGTGTTGTGGCTGCCGTATTTTGCGCACCCCGATCCAACAGGCGGACCGCGCTCAGGCTTGCTCGTGCCAAACATCGCGCGCAATCGCCGCCTCGGCGCATATTACGAGCAGCCCTATCATTGGGCGATCTCGCCTTATCAAGACATGACGCTTTCCGCGCGCGTCCATGAAAATGTCGATCCGCTTTACGGCGTCGATTATCGCAAGCGCTTTTATTCCGGCGATCTATCGTTCGACACCAGCTTTACGCGCGAGCAAGATTTCGACAGCGAAGGCAATCGCTTCGGCGAAAATGAATGGCGCGGGCATATCTTCGGCTCGGGCCGTTTTGAAGTGAACAATGATTGGGATTGGGGTTTCGGCGTCGAGCGCGTCTCCGACGACCTCTATCTCAAGCGCTATGGCGTTTCTGGCGCGGGCGAACTGCGCGGACTCTACCAAGGCGACGTTTCGCGGCTGGTGTCGCAGATTTTCGCAACGCGCCAAGATGCGAATTCTTACGGTTCGGTCGCGTTTCTTTCTTTCCAAGGTTTGCGTGAGACGGACTCATCCGTTCTGACGCCGACGATTCTGCCGATGATCGATTACGAGCGGCTTTTCGAAGATCCGTGGCTCAACGGTCAGCTGAAGTGGACGACGAACGCGGTCGCTCTTCAGCGGAATGACGGCAATGACACGGCGCGGTTGTCTTCGGGCGTCACTTGGCGCTCCGATTTGGTGTTCGGTCCTGGCGTCGTTCTCAGCCCGTTCGCGCAGGTGCGTGGGGATGTCTTCCACAACAATTACAACACCGGCGCCGAGTCGGAGACGTTTGGCCGTGGTCTCGGTTTAGCGGGCGCGGAAGTCAGCTGGCCGTTCATGCGGCCGGGCGAAAATATCGACGTTGTTGTCGAGCCGATCGTCATGGCGGCAGTCGGCTCCGAAGGCGGCGACGATCCGCGGATCATCAACGAAGACAGCCTGAGCTTCGAACTGGACGATTCCAATCTCTTCCGTCCGAACGCCTCTCCCAATTACGAACTTTGGGAGCCAGGCCCGCGTCTCGCAGCAGGCCTGCGCGCCACGGCGCGCGCGCGAAACGGCGCGAACGCCAGCGTCATGGTGGGCCGGCGCTTCCGGGAGGAAGCCTCCCCGGTGTTTGGGCCTAACTCGAACATGCAGGGAACCTCGTCGGACTATCTCGTCGCCGGCCAGGTCGATATGGGCCGGCGCCTGCGCGCGATCGTGCGCACCCGGCTGGACGACCGGAATTTCGACGTTCAGCGCATCGATGCCGAGGTGCGGACGGCGCTTTGGCGGCTCGACGCCTATGGCCGCTATTATTCGATCGACGATGGCGGCGCAGGCCTTGACCCTTCCGAAGAATTGACCACGGCCGTCGGCGTTCAGCTCGTGCGGGGCTGGCGCCTGCAGTTCGGCTGGCGCCGCGATCTAGATTCGAACACAAATCTCAGCCAGGAAGTTCGCGCAATTTATGAGGATGATTGCACCTTCCTTGAGCTGGCCTACACGCGCTCCGACACCGTGGACCGTCAACTCGGTCCGAACGAGGGCTTCCAGATCAGGGTGGGCCTCAGAACTTTGGGCATTGCCGGCGGGGTTTGACCGGCCGTGCGGCGGAGCAGATTGATGACGTGGAAGCAGGCATGGGCGGCTGTGGCATTGGCCGCGACGCTGGTAGGCGCTCCTGCTCAAGCTCAGATGGTTGAGGGCGTCGCCGCGATCGTGAACGATCAGGTGATCTCGACCTATGATGTTCGCCAACGGGCGAATTTGCTTTTGGCGTCTTCCGGCATCCAGCGCAGCGCCGAAGCGCTGAACCGCGCCGGCGCCCAGGCGTTGCGGGATCTCATCGACGAGCGCCTGCAATTGCAGGAAGCGCAGCATTACGAAATCGCCGTCAGCGATGATCAGATCAACGCAACGATCGCGGATATTGCGCGCCAGAACAGCACGACGGCCCCGGAACTTACGCGCCAGCTGGGCGGCGCGGGCATCAATATTCAAACGCTGCGCGAGCAAGTCCGCGCCGATATCGCGTGGCGGCGGTTGATCAACGGGCGCTATTCAACGCGCGTGCGCATTTCGCCGACCGAGGTGAGCGAAACGCAAGCGCGCATCGCGCAGAGCGCAGCGCATGCGCAATATCTCGTTTCGGAAATTTTCATTCCCGCCGAAGGCGAGACGGAACTTACCGAAGCGCAAAACGGCGCGCAGCGCCTCCTGCAGGAAATGCAGCGGGGCGCGCCTTTCCCGCTTGTTGCGCGGCAGTTTTCGGCGGCGCCTTCCGCAGCAGCGGGCGGCGATCTTGGTTGGGTGACTTCGGGCGAATTGCAGCCCGAAATTCAAACGGTCGTCGATCGATTGCAGCCTGGGCAGGTTTCGACGCCTGTTCGCACACAAAACGGCATTTACCTCATTGCGTTGCGCGATCGCCGTCAGGGCCAGGAGGCGTCTTCAACGGTGCGTCTCGGCTTGCGGCAGATATCCGCGCCGGCCAGCAGCCGCGGCGCGCTTGAACGGGCGCGTGGGCGCATCACCACATGCCAAAGCCTCGGCGACGCCATTCAGAACGTGCAAGGCGCCGACATCGCCGATCTTGGCGTCACGAATGAATCCGATCTTTCTGAACAGGTTCGCGGCCAGGTTAACGGCTTGAGCGCTGGCCAAACCAGCGCTGTGCAGGTTGCGGGTGAGCGCGCGTCGATGATCGTCGTTTGCACGCGCGATGTTTCAGTCGCCGGCGTGCCGGGACGCGATGAAATCGAGAACCGCTTGTTCGAACAGGAATTGGCGATGCTGTCGCAGCGCTATCTGCGCAATCTGCGGCGGGAAGCCACGATCATTACGCGATGAGGCCGCTCGCGGTCTCCATGGGGGACCCGGCGGGCGTCGGTCTTGAGATCATCGCCCGCATAGCGGCGCGCGGATCGCATCCGGATTTTTTTCTGATTGGCGATGCGGATGCGCTGATGCGCGCGGCAGCGCGCGCAAAGATCGCCCTACCCGCTATCGTGCGAATTGCGCGCGCCGAAGACGCCGCAAACGGCGCGCTTTGCGTGCTTGATGAAAAACTAGCGGCTCTTGAAACTCCAGGTGCGCCCAATGGCGCAAATGCGTCTGCGGTGGAGCGCGCAATCGTGCGCGGCGTTGAAGCATGCCTTAGCGGCGCTGCCTCCGGCCTTGTCACGCTGCCGATCGCGAAAGCGACGCTTTACGCGGCCGGCTTTCGATTTCCGGGGCACACGGAATTTATCGGCGAGTTGACGAAACATATCGCATGGCCGCATGCACGCGGGCCGGTGATGCTATTAGCGAACGCCGCGCTCAAAGTTGCGCTCGCGACCATACATACGCCGCTTGCAGAGGTTTCGCGCAGGCTGACGGCGCAATCGATCGTCGATACTGGCCTCGTTGTGGCGGAGGCGCTGACGCGGGACTTCGGCGTCGAGAAGCCGCGCATCGCTTTATGTGGGCTGAACCCGCACGCCGGTGAAAACGGCGCGCTTGGGCGCGAGGAAATCGAGATTATCAATCCAGCCGCCGCACAGCTGCGCGCGTTGGGCGTCAATGCGACGGACGCTGCGCCAGCAGACACGATGTTTCATGCGGAAGCGCGCGCGGGTTATGACGCGGCGATCGCGATGTACCACGATCAAGCGCTTATTCCGTCGAAGACGCTCGACTTTTGGGGCGGCGTCAACGTCACGCTCGGCTTACCGATCATCCGCACTTCGCCAGATCACGGCACTGCGCTCGAGATCGCGGGCAGAGGCATTGCGCGCGATGACAGCGTACGCGCCGCGCTCGATATGGCCCATGACATGGCTAAGCGGCGCCTCAGCGCATGACGGCTCCCTTCGCCAAGAAAAGTCTTGGGCAACATTTTCTGCTTGATCCGAACCTGTGCGCGAAGATTGCGCGACTTGCAGGCGACGTTGCGGGGAAGGCCGTGATAGAGGTGGGCCCCGGCCCCGGCGGACTGACGCGAGCGCTTATCGATGCGGGCGCCACCCCCCTTATAGCGATCGAGAAAGATGCGCGCTTTATCGATGATCTGCGCGCGCTTTCGCCGAATATCAGCGTGATCGAGGCGGATGCGCTGGAGGCGAATGAAGCCGCGCTGCTCACCGGGCATGGCGTCAGCGGGCCGGCTCAGATCGTTTCTAACCTGCCCTACAATGTTGGCACGCCGCTGTTGGTGAAATGGCTGAAGGCGGGCGCGTGGCGCGGGCCGATGACGTTGATGTTTCAAAAAGAAGTCGCCGAGCGGATTGCGGCGCAGCCGAACACATCCGCTTACGGGCGTCTCGCCGTGCTCGCGCAGGCGCGGTGCCATTGTGAGATTGTTCTGCATGTACCGGCGCGCGCGTTTACGCCGCCGCCGAAAGTGGATTCCGCGATCGTGCGGCTCGTGGATCGCGCGGATGCGTATAGCGATCTGAATACACTCGAACGCGTGACAGCGGCGGCATTCGGCCAGCGCCGCAAAATGCTGCGCTCAGCCCTTAAAAGCCTTGGCGATCCGGATTCGCTCTGTGCCGCTGCAGGCGTCGATCCGACTGCGCGCGCTGAAACGCTGACGCAGATGCAGTTTCGCGCGCTCGCGGACGCACTGAAGGCGCGTTGATCAGGACTTAGCTGAAAGTTGGCGGCATTCTTCGAGCAGCGCTTCCACTGTGGCGTCGAGCCAAGGCTGACGCATGCGTTTCAAGCGTTCTGCTGCGATGATGCGCTCTAGCCGTTTTTGCGTCTCTTCAAATTCGCTGTTGATCAGCACGTATTCGTATTCCACCCAATGACCGATTTCCGCTGCCGACTTAGACATGCGCTTTTGAATGACCTCTTCGGAATCTTGCGCGCGGGTATGAAGACGGCGTTCGAGTTCTGCAACCGAGGGCGGCAGCACGAAAACTGCGACGACATCTTGCGGCGCCGCAGCGCGTAAGGCGCGCGCGCCCTGCCAATCGACATCGAACAACACGTCGCGCCCCGCCGCGAGCGCTTGTTCTACGGGCTTGCGCGGCGTGCCGTAATAATTGCTGAACACGAGCGCGCTTTCGAGAAATTCGCCACGGGAATTTGCTTCCTCAAATTGTTCGCGCGTCATGAAATGATATTCGCGGCCATCGCGTTCGCTGGGGCGCGGATCGCGTGTCGTCGCTGAAACGGAGAGCACAAAGTTTGTGTCCGTTTCCAGCAAGCGTTTCGCCAACGAGGATTTGCCGGCGCCGGATGGACTCGACAGGACCAGCATTAAGCCGCGCCGCGCTTCATTCGACATTTGCGGCCTGCTCTTTCAACTGATCAATCACCGTTTTCAAATCGAGGCCGATGCGCGTCAGCGTAAGTTCGCTTGATTTGGAGCAGAGCGTATTGGCTTCACGCGTCAATTCCTGCGCGAGAAAATCGAGCCGCCGCCCTGCTGGTTCTGGCTTTGCGATCAATGATCGCGCTTCGGCGGCATGCGCCGCTAGCCGCTCCAATTCTTCGGCGACATCCGCGCGCGCTGCAATGAGCGCGGCCTCCTGCGCAAAGCGCTGCGGATCGATTTGTATCTCTGGCGCCAACTGTTGAAGCCGTGTGCGTAGACGTTCGACGATGGCTTCCGGGGCCGCGCTCGCTTCGGCGCGCGCAAGCGCGACGAGATTGTCGACCCGGTCAATCATTGCGCCGAACACGCCTGCGAGCGTGCGGCCCTCCGCGCGGCGCGATTCGTTGAGCGCATCGAAGGCCTGATGGACGCCGCCGATCAGCACAGACTCAAACGCCGTTTTTTCCTCAGCCGATTGTTCGGCCTCATCATCTTGCGAGAACGCGCCACGAACTTGCAGCAAACCATCCCAGCGCGGCGCTGCGACCGCGCCTGCGGCGACATAAGGCTTGGACGCGTCGATCAGCGCTTCGATAAAAACTTTGTCCAGACGCGCGACGGCGGCGCTTTCTTCCCGGCGCAGATTGAGATTGGCTTGCAGCGATCCGCGCTTGAAACGTTTTGCTGCAGCCTCGCGCACAACGGGCTCAAGCGCATCAAACCCAGGCGGCAAGCGCAGCTTAACGTCCAGCCCGCGCCCATTGACGCTTTTGGCTTCCCAAATCCACCGGACGCCGTGAGCTGCGCCTTCAGCGCGCCCAAAGCCCGTCATTCCAGAAACGGCCATCCTAACTCCTTGGCGGATGGCCTAGCAGAATTCGCGCAGAGACCGAAACCGCTCACCGATTCGATGCGGTGGGCGCTGCCGCACGTTCACGCTCAATCTGACGCCAGCGGGCGACGTTGCGATTATGATCCGCGACGGTCGATGCGAAGACGTGGCCGCCCGTGCCGTCCGCTACGAAATAAAGATCGTTCGTGCGCGGCGGGTTGAGCACAGCTTCGATCGAGGCGCGGCCTGGATTTGAGATCGCGGTCGGCGGCAAGGCGGGGATGCGATAGGTGTTGTAGCCAGTGTGCAATTCAATCTCGCTGGCGCGAATGCCGCGTGGATTTCCTTGCGCATCGACGAGCCGGCCGTTCGCACAGCGATCAGGGAATTGCCTGCATACGCCATAGATGATGGTGGGATCGCTTTGCAGCGGCATTCCACGACGCAGACGATTCACAAACACGGCGGCGACACGCGGACGCTCCTCCGGAACACCGGTTTCTTTTTCGACGATTGATGCAAGGATCAGCGCTTCTTCCGGCGTCGAAAATGGCAAGCCCTGCGCGCGGCGCGGCCAAAGCTCTTCCATCAACGCCGATTGCGCATCGATCATTTGCGCAAGCAGCGCCGTGCGATCCATGCCGCGCTGAACATTGAACGTTTCGGTGAGAATGGCGCCTTCCGGGGGAATGGGCGGCGCATCGCCCGTCAGCACATCCGATTTCGTGAGGATGTCCACCACCATCGCGCTCGTGATGCCTTCAGGCAGCGTGATCGGATGCTGAACTGCGCGGCCGTCCGCGATCATGGTGACGACGTTGCGCAAGGATGAGCCTGCGGGGATGAAATATTCGCCCGCCTGCATGGGCTTATCCGATGCATAGATCGCGCCCGCGAGGCGGAAAAGGATCGGCGCGCGGATTTGGCCTTCTTCCGCAAGCATCGCGCCGATGCCGGTCATGCTCGCGCCGCGCGGCACCACGATCGTCGTATCCGCACGGGACGGCCCCGGCCTGCTCGCTTCGATAATAAAAAGAAGTGCGCCGACGAGCGCGATCGCAACAGCCGTCACAACGCCCGACGAAATCAACGAAAACCAGCCGAACGCGTCACGGCGTTTTTTCCGGCGGGGCGCGAAACGTGCACCGTTGCGCGCAGGTTCAGCTCTCACTGAATCGCGATGAGGATCAAAGCCGCGTTGGTTCCGCCGAATCCGAATGAGTTCGACATCGCTGAGCGGATGGTTTTCTTCTTCGCCGTAAGCGGCGTGAGGTCGATCTTCGTAGCGATCGACGGATTTTCGAGGTTGAGGGTTGGAGGGACCACGCCGTCCCGGATCGCCAGCGCGCAAAAAATCGCCTCCACAGCCCCAGCCGCGCCAAGCAAATGACCGATCGCAGATTTCGTCGACGACACGGAAAGATTGCAAGATGCGTCGCCAAAAACGCGTTCGATCGCTCTTAATTCGATCTCGTCACCCAGTGGGGTCGACGTGCCATGAGAGTTAACATAGTCGATGTCTGACGGCGAGAGGCCGGACCGCTTCAACGCAGCAAGCATTGCACGATAGCCGCCGTCGCCATCATCGGCCGGCGCAGTTACGTGATGCGCATCACCGGACAAACCGTAACCGACGACTTCTGCGTAGATCCTGGCGCCGCGCTTTTTCGCATGCTCATATTCTTCGAGAACGACAACGCCCGCGCCTTCGCCCATGACAAATCCGTCGCGGTCTTTGTCGTAAGGGCGCGATGCCCTAGTTGGGGTCTCATTGAAATCTGTGGAGAGAGCGCGCGCCGCCGCAAAGCCCGCCATGCCAAGACGGCAGCACGCAGCCTCCGCGCCCCCCGCAATCATCACATCCGCATCGTCCAGCATAATCAGACGCGCTGCGTCGCCGATCGCATGCGCGCCTGTCGCACACGCAGTCACGACCGAGTGGTTCGGCCCTTTGAGCTTATGGCGGATCGAAACTTGGCCGGACGCCAAGTTCACGAGCGCGGCGGGAATGAAGAACGGGCTGATTTTGCGCGGGCCGTCCCGCTCCAATTGAAGCGCGGTGCGCTCAATCGTATCGAGACCGCCAATTCCCGCACCGATCAAAACTCCGGCGCGATTTTGTTTTTCTTCAGTATCGAGAACGAGACCGGAATCGGCGATGGCCTCATCGGCCGCCGCCATTCCGTAGAGGATGAAATCGTCAACGCGGCGCTGCTCTTTTGGAGACATCGTCTTATCGGGATCGAACGAGCCTTCAATGTCGGGACCGCCTCCGCCACGCCCATCGACGCGCGGCACCAGGCACGCATAGCGCGCTGGCAAGTCTTCAACTTTGAAATGCTCGATCGGCCCTGCGCCGGACTTGCCGGCGATCAGGTTTTTCCATGCGATCTCGCGCCCCGCGCCAAGCGGCGTGACAAGACCCATGCCGGTGATGACGACGCGCCGCATGACGCGCTTGGCCTCAACCGACCTTTTCGGAAATGAATTTCACCGCGTCGCCGACCGTTTGGATGCGTTCAGCGGCGTCATCGGGAATTTCAATCGAGAACTCTTCTTCGAACGCCATCACGAGCTCGACGTTGTCGAGGCTGTCGGCGCCCAGATCGTCAATGAAGCTGGCCTTTTCAGTCACCTTTTCTTCCGGTGCTTCCAAGTGCTTCACAACAATCGCCTTAACGCGATCAAACACGTCCGACATGCACGCCTCGCTTCATAGGGAGAAGGGTTATTTCACCCTCGCCGTTACTTAAAAAACCTTGCCTTTGGAAGGTACGATTTGGCCCTAACACATCTATTTCTACATGGCCAGAAGGGCGAGCCCGGCCATGTCTTCAGGTAGCCTTCGCGCGACGATTTCACCCGTCACACCAAATACATGCCGCCATTTACGTGCAGCGTTTGGCCCGTCACGTACGCGGCTTCGTCACTCGCCAAATAGGCGACCGCTGCGGCGATATCCGCCCCCTCGCCAAGGCGGCCGGCTGGTATGCGGCCAAGTACGGCCTGACGCTGCGCCTCCGGCAGCGCATCGGTCATCGCGGACTGGATAAAACCCGGCGCAACACAGTTCACCGTCACGTTCCGGCTGGCGACTTCGAGCGCGAGAGATTTGGAAAATCCGATGAGCCCCGCTTTCGATGCGGCATAGTTGGCTTGCCCTGGATTGCCCATCACACCCACGATCGAGGTGATCGCGATGAGGCGCCCGAAACGCTGTTTCATCATGTTCCGCAGCGCCGCGCGCGATAGGCGGAAATAGGCTTCGAGATTGATCTTTAGGACGCTTTCCCAGTCTTCGTCCTTCATGCGGAGCAAAAGGCCGTCCTTCGTGACGCCTGCGTTCGAAACAAGAATATCCAGTTTGCCGAGCGCGCCTTCGGCCTGCCCGATCAACGCATCCACGGCGGCGGCATCGGAAAGCGAGCACGGCAGGATAACGGGGTCGTTTTTGAGTTCGGCCTTCGCCGCCTCAAGCGCCTCCACACGCGTTCCCGAAAGCGCAACACGCGCGCCTTGGGCG
>JBEVOS010000069.1:0-4143 GCA_040507435.1 Caulobacterales bacterium
GGCGGCGCAGCGCAAGAAGAAGGGCCCCCGGATTTCGGCACGCTATTCGCCGATCCCGCCGGTTACGCTGAACTCATCGCGCGCGGCGAGCGCGTCCACGGCGTCTGCAAATCCTGTCACACGTTTGAAGCTGGCGGCGCGAACGGCACAGGGCCCGGGCTACATGATGTTTTCGGACGGCAGGCAGCGACGCATGGCGGATTCGCATATTCCGATGCGATGCGCGCTTACGGCCAACAATGGAATTTCGAGACGCTCGATCACTTCTTGAAATCGCCAGCGGGCACGGTGCGCGGCACGAAAATGGCCTTTGCGGGCGTCCGCAATACGGAAGATCGCGTCGCGCTGATCGCTTACCTTCGCTCCATCAGCCCCACGCAATTGCCGTTGCCCGCACCGCTGCCGCCGCCAGCCGCCGCCGAAGGCGCAGCACCTGCTGAAGGCGCGCCCTCCGCTCCTGCCGGAACCGATCAAGCGACGCCCGCAGCGCCCACGCCTGGCGCGCCGGGCTGATCGACCGCGTCCGCCAATAAGAAACGGCCCCGGTGCGAACCGGGGCCGTTTTGCTTTCGTATCTTTTTCAAAGACTTAGAGCACGAAGCCGTTTGCGCCGGCTTGCGGCTCGAGCGCGCGTATATTGGTGATCTTCGAGCCGAACTCGGAAAGGAATTCCGAGCCCCTAAGCGTGCGTTCCACAAGCACGTTGCGCCCGTCTTGCGGATCGCGGCGGCGCTGCAAAAGCTCAAGACGGGAAAGCGTGTCGAGCGCGCGTGTAATCGCAGGCTTACCAACCGCAAGCGCGGAGGCGAGGCCGCGCACCGTGTGCGGGCCAGTTGAGAGATGCACCGTCATCAGCACGGCCATTTGACGCGCGGTGAGATCCGGCTGGTCCGAACGGACGGACGAAACTGTAACGCGGCGCCAGAGGTCGAGTGCTTGGCGTTGCTCGGTTGAGATTTCCATGTCGCTCCGCTCCCGGTTCGTTGGCGATGCGAGACAAGGTCTAGCGATTCTGATCGTTCCGCTAGCGAGAATCCACCAGATATTGTGGATGCGGAGCGATGCGGCCCGAAATGCGGGGTCTTACTTCCCATACCGCTGCCGCAAGACCCGCCAGCAAGCCCGCAAGGTTTGCGCCTCGCCGCCAGCTGGCCGGGCAGGCTTCTCGCGCGGCGCCCACGCGTAGATGTCGAAATGCGCCCAGGCTTTCGCGTCCACGAACTTCTTGAGGAACAGCGCCGCATAGATCGAGCCGGCCATCCCGGCGTCGCCGCCATTCTTCAGATCAGCGACAGGGCTATCCATGTCGCCTTCGTAAGGTTGCCAAAGCGGCAGACGCCAAAGCGGATCGGCGGTCTCAACAGACGCCTTCACCAAATCCGCCGCCAGCGTTTCGTCATCGGTGTACAGCGGCGGCATATCCGGGCCGAGCGCGACGCGCGCGGCGCCCGTCAGCGTCGCGAAATCAATCATCAGCTCGGGCTTGTCTTCACTCGCACGCGAGAGCGCGTCAGCGAGGATGAGGCGTCCTTCCGCATCCGTATTGTCGACTTCGACAGTCAATCCTTTGCGCGAGCGGATCACGTCGCCGGGCCGGAAAGCGTCGCCGGAAATCGCGTTCTCGACGATCGGCAAATACACATCGAGGCGCACCGGCAATTGCGCGTCCATCACAATGTCCGCCAACGCCAACGCATGCGCCGCACCGCCCATATCTTTTTTCATGATGCGCATCGCGCTGTCGGGCTTGATGTCGAGACCGCCGCTGTCGAACGTCACGCCCTTGCCGACGAGCGTGACGCGCGGCGCGTCATCCTTGCCCCAAGATATGCGCACGATGCGGGGCGCGCCTTTCGCGGCGCGTCCAACCGCGTGGATAAGCGGATAATTCTGTGAAAGAAGCTCATCGCCAACGATCGCTTCGAAAATCGCGCCATGCTTGGCGGCAATCGCTTCCGCAGCCCCATGCAACGCGTCCGGCCCAAGATCGCCTGCCGGCGTATTGACGAGATCGCGTGCGAGAAAACTTGCGCGCACCACGCGCTCAACATCTGCGGCGTCGGCGCCGTCTGGCATGACGAGCCGGGGGATCGGCCGCTTGCGTTTTTTGTAGCGGTCGAACGCATAGGTTCCGAGCCCCCAAGCGATCGCGACGAGACCCGCCTGCAAATCACGCGGCGCCTGCGCGATGCGGTAGTCGCCATCGGGCAGGTGTGTCGCAAGCGTGCCGATCTGCATCGCCGTTCCGTGCTCGCCAAGGCCGAACAGAACGCGCTCTATGGAGCCGTCCGTGGCCGGCACCAGAACCATCCGCCCGGATTGCGCTTTGAAATCATGGATCATCGCGAGGCGGCGCACCGCCTCACTGCGCGTTTCGCTCCAAACGGACCATTCGGCCGGCCGCATGGCGTGAATTGGGATCGCTGAAGGCGCATCGCGCAGGAAGGGGAGATCGTTCATTTCTTCTTTTAGCTGCACGCTAACGCTTTGTTGAGCAGCCGGGTTCAGCTTTCTGCAAAAGCTTAAGAGAGATTCGCTATGGCCGCATTGCGCACCGCACTTAGCATCGCAGCGCTCGGCGCGCTTGCCGCATGTGCAACGACAGGGACCGGCTCCGGCGCGGCGGCGTCCGACACGCACATCGATCGAGAGGCGCGCCGCCAAGTCGCGCATGAAAATTTGCTCACCCAGATGACGTTCTGGGCGCAGGAATATGCGGCGTATCCAACCGATCTGGAGGCAGGGCAGAAGTTTTCCGAGGCGCTGCGTCTCGGCGGGCAGTTCGATCGCGCCTCGCAGGTCGCGAGCGAGGCGCTGAGCCGTCATGAGGACGACCAGCAATTGTTGATGACGCTTGGTTTGGCCGAACTTGGCGCACGCCAGCCCAATGACGCGCTGCAGCCGCTAGCGATGGTTGCGCACCTCGACCGGCAGAATTGGCGCGCCCGTTCAGCGCTCGGCGTCGCGCTTGATCAACTCGGCCGCACGGATGAGGCGCGCCGCGCTTATCAAGAGGCGCTGGCGCTGAAGGCGGACGATCCGGGCGTTCTCACCAATCTTGGCGTTTCACATTTGATGGCGGGCGAACCGGCTGAAGCGGAAACACTTCTGCGGCAGGCGGCGGCTTTGCCGAATGCGCCGCCGGAAGCACGCCAGAACCTCGCCATCGCTGTCGGTCTGCAAGGCCGGTTTGACGAAGCCGAACAATTGGAACGGATCGATCTTCCGCCGAACCTCGTTGCGGAGAATATGTCTTATATCCGCAGCTTGCTGGACAATAGCCGCAGCTGGTCCTCGCTGAGCGGCGCGCGCACGCGCCAACAATAAAAGCAGCTTGAATTTATATAAAAACGCGCAGCTTGCTGCGCGTATTTATTTGCTCATCATGCCCGAGATTTGAATCATGGCGGGCCCCATGATCACGGCGAACAAAACCGGCAAGAAGAACACGATCATCGGCACGGTCAGTTTTGCGGGCAAGGCGGCGGCTTTCTTTTCGGCTTCGGACAAACGCAATTCGCGGTTTTCCTTCGCCATGACACGCAATGCGTTGCCGACGGGCGTACCGTACTTTTCCGATTGCGTGAGCGCCATCGCGACGCCTTTAACGCCAGGATGATTGGTGCGGCGCGCGAGATTTTCGTATGCCATGCGGCGCTCAGGCAAATAGGAAAGCTCGGCGGTCGTCAGCGCGAATTCTTCCGCCAATTCCACACTGCCTTGAGCGATTTCTTGCCCGACGCGCTGCAGCGCCATTTCGATCGACATGCCCGCTTCAACGCAGATCAGCAGCATGTCGAGACTGTCTGGAAAGGCGCGCATAATCGCTTCTTTTCGCTTGGACGCGCGGTTTGAGAGATAAATGTTGGGCGCGTAGAAGCCGGCGACAACAGCGCCCATCACGATGCCCGCTTTGATCTGCCAGGTCAGCTCGAGCTTGTCGCCGAACAGAAGCATATAAATCAAAGCGCCCATGCCGAACGCGATCGGCAGCGCGAAGCGGTAGAAGTAAAACATGGTCGTCGCGGCTTGTCCGCGAAGGCCGGCTTGAATGAGGCTTTCAGCAAGCTTGTCATCTGCCAAGCGCTGCTGGAGCTGCAACCGGTCGACAAGGCCTCGGGCCATCTGGTTCGCGCTTGGGCC
>JBEVOS010000100.1:0-7599 GCA_040507435.1 Caulobacterales bacterium
ACAACCGCGGCCGCAGCCGATATCTGGTTCCAAGCTGACACAGCCGATTTGCTCTACCTCACACCGCGCAACGGCGCGCGTTTATGGGTTGGCGATCGCTCGGATCGCGGCCGCACGGGCTGCGCCGCCGGAACACACTATACCGCTGACCGTATCTCGCTTGCCGATTTACCCGCAGGCTCGCACGTCTGCGTGCGTACCAACGGCGGGCATATCTCTCAAATGCGCATCGTGGGACTAGAGGGCTCGGCCTCGCCGCGCACACTGCGCTTCAGCTACGCCACCTGGAATTGACCCACGAGTAAAGGGCGGTCTTTATGGCCGCCCTTTACCGCTGATCGAAACATGATTCAGACACTCGCCCCACCTATTGCTTTGCTCGCTATGTTTGGCGGACTTTTTAGCTATGCGGCGTGGCGCGCTGCGCAGCCGGCCGATCCGTCTCGTCCGCGCATGATTCCCTGGCGTACTGTCTCAGTATTTGCGGGCTTCGCCGCATTTTTGTCGGCGATCTACATCATCGCGCAAATCCGCGGCTAATTATTTTCGTCTTCGTCACTTTGCGTGGTGTCTTGCGTAAACGCCGACCAATACGCATCAAACGTTGGCCGTTCCTCCTGCCGCTCAGCGACATCGGAAAAATCGTCTGCGCGAGAGATGAACGGCGTCACCGCGCCAAAGGCGAGGGCGACAATGACGAGTAGAAAATGCATGTCGCTCTCCGAGTCGCCGTGAGAGTCGCAAGCAAATACGGCTGAATTTGTTCAAATCGCCGGTGGCGACATGAACTCGGCGAAAGCGTTTGTCTGAGTAGGCGCGGCGAACGCAATCGAAATTCGCCTTACACTTTTGAAATTCGCGGATGCGCCTGCAAGTCCGGATAGGATTTCGCCGATTACGCAGGATTTCGACACATTTTCATTTTTACGCGCGGCGCAAAGGCCCTCTATAACCAGGCAAACACATAAGGGAGCGGCGCGGCGTGGCCTACAACTTATTCGATCTGACCGGAAAAACCGCGCTCGTCACCGGCGGCAATAGCGGCCTAGGACTTGGGTTCGCCCGCGGCATGGCCAAGCAAGGCGCTGACATCATGCTTTGGTCGCGCGGACTGGAGCGGAACAAAGTCGCCGAAGAAGAGCTCCGCGAATACGGCGCGAAAGCATACTCACGCTCCGTCGATGTATCTTCCGAGGAAGCTGTAAAGGATGGGATCGCGGACGCAGTCGCGCGCATGGGCCGCCTTGATTGCGTCGTTGCAAATGCAGGCGCCTTTAGCGCAGCGCCGTCTTTTGAAGAGATGGACGCGGATATGTGGCACACGCTCCTCAATACGAACCTCCACGGCGCATTCTACACGTTGCGCGAAGGCGCGCGGCATATGGTTGAGCGCGCGAAGAAAGGCGATCCTGGCGGATCGCTGATGATCTGCGGTTCGCTCTCGATCTTCGCCGGCGTACCGGGGATGGCGCATTATGGCGCAGCCAAAGGCGCGCTTGTTTCGGTCATGAAGAGCGCGGCAGTTGATCTTGGAAAATACGGCATCCGCGTAAACGTCGTCGCGCCCGGGTACATCAAAACACACGAAGCGACATGGGAATCGCGCGGAGAGCCGCCGAAAAATCCCCCGCCGCCTGGCCCGCACGATCAGATTTTCATCAATAGCACGCCGCTTGGCCGCGTCGGTTATCCGAATGATTTCGAAGGCATCGCGGCTTACCTCGCGAGCGACGCCGCGCGTTTCCATACCGGCGATGTCATCACGATCGATGGCGGCTACATGGCGAGCACTTTTTAAGATTGGAGATGCCCGTGCAGGACAAGCCGGAATCAAAATCCACTTTGCTGGGAAGTTTGGTCAACGCGGGGGAAGCGCAATCCGCCGCCACGCAGATCAACGACTTCATTTACATGTCTCAGGACGTATCCAACGCTTATCTTGTCACAACGAGCGATGGAGACGTTCTGGTGAATACCGGAACGGTCGCAGGCGCGGAACGCCACAAGCGCCTGTTCGCACCGGTGCGGAAGGGCGCGGTCAAATACATCTTCATCACGCAAAGCCATGCAGACCATTATGGCGGCGTATCAGCGCTGCGCGACGATAAGACGATTACAGTCGCCCATACGACCTTTCCAGAAACGCGCGATTTCTACCGCCGGATGGGACCCTTTTTTGGGCCACGCACAGCGAAACTATGGAGCAACGTCCTCGCTGGTGGAATGAACGCAATGGCGCCGCCGGAGCCGGAAATCGACACCTACGTCGATGATGGGTTTTCGGTGAATGTTGGCGAACGCACATTTCAGGTGCTGTGGACCCCCGAAGGCGAAACGATCGACTCCATCTCGATATGGATGCCGAACGAGAAAGTCGTCTTCACCGGCAACCTTTTCGGCCCCGTCTTCATGTCGATGCCGTTCCTCGTCACGCTGCGCGGCGATCGGCCAAGACGCGTCAAAAGTTATTTGCAATCGCTGAACCGTGTCCGCGCACTCGAACCCGAGCTTCTGATTACAGGCCATGGCGAACCGATGATCGGGAAAAAAAGAATCCAGGACGATCTAACCAAGCTTTACGACGCCGTAAAATACGTGAGCGACGCCACCGAAGCCGGCATGATTGCAGGCAAGGACGTGCACACGCTGATGCGTGAAATCAAACTGCCGCCTGAACTCGCGATCGGCGAATATCACGGCAACGTAAAATGGGCCGTGCGCTCGATCTTCGATGAGCTGACGGGCTGGTTTCACTATGATTCAACCACGTCGCTTTACGGCGTGCCACGCAGCAGCATTGACGGCGACATCGTCGAACTCGCAGGCGGCGCAGACGCATTGGCCGCGCGCGCGCGCCAGCATGTCTCCAAGGGCCAGCCTCTCGAAGCAATTCATCTCACCGACATCGTGCTGCATGTAGCACCCTCATGCCGCCCAGCTCTTGAGGCAAAACGCGACGCGCTGAAGGCGCTCCTAGAAGCCGGTGGGAGCGTAAATCTGAGCGAAACGATGTGGCTCAAATCCGAAATCTCGAACGCGGAAAAAGCGCTCGGCGAATAGAAATCAGGGGGAGAAAATGCCGAAGCTTGCTTCGATCGACGAACTGGCGGAACGCGCTCACAAAGCGGCGGGCGTAGATTCGTTTAACAGCCAAACTTTTCGAGAAGGATTCGATATCCTCCTCCGCGACATCGCCGCACAAAACGTAACCCCTTCCGGCGTTACAGCTGTTGAAAGCAACATCGTCGAATTTCTCAAGACACGGTTGCGAATTGAACAATACGCACGTGAAAATCCCGAGATCCTAAGTGCCGAGATCAAAAAACCGATTTTCGTGATGGGTATTCCACGAACCGGCACGACGCTTCTGAGCAACCTGCTTGCCGTTGATCCAGCGCATAGATCGCTTTTGACTTGGGAAGCGTCCGATCCAGTACCGCCGCCAGAAGCGGGCATGACTCACACAGACTCCCGTGCGCTGAAAGCGTTGGCGGCCGAGGCTGAGATGAAAAAAGCGAACCCATCGGCCGGCCGCTTTTACCGCTCCTCCGCTATTTACCCGACTGAGTGCATTTTTGTGCATGCCCACGAAGGCAAGGCGCTCTACTGGGAATCTTTCGGTCGCGTGCCGAATTACTCGTCATATATGATCAACGCAGACATGACGGCTGCGTACGAATACGAGCGCCTTTTCCTCCAGGTTCTTCAGCATAAAGCGAAGGGCGTCTGGAATCTCAAAATGCCGTCGCACGCCCTTTATCTGCGCTATCTGCTGAAGGTATTTCCAGACGCACGCGTTATCTGGACGCATCGAGATCCCTACACTGCCGCAGGCTCGCTCTGCAGCCTCATCGGAAATTCGCACATGCGGCTGCTGCCCGAGGCTGACCGCGAATGGATTGGACAAAATTATCCGAAGCAAATGCGCACGCACATTGATCGCGCGATGGAGGTCCGCGCCGAACTTGGCGCGGATCGCATATTCGATTCTCATTACGCGGATATCATGCGCGACCCGATGGGCCAGATGAAAGCGATCTATCAATTTCTAGGCGATCCGCTGTCACCTGAAGCAGATTCAGCAATGCGCTCGTGGCTCGATGATAATCCGCAAGGAAAGTTTGGCGCGCACGAATATAAGCTCGCCGAATACGGTCTTTCCGTTGAAAAACTTCGCCCATTCTTCGCCGATTATATCGATCGATTCAAAATCGAAAGCGAAGGCAAAGGGCAAGCATAGGCGGCGCAACATGAGAGAGACAGGTCAACGTTCACGGCTTAAATGATGTAAGGTTTGACGCCGCAATAGCGCCAAACCCTGGCAAAAACGATATTGTCGTCAAGGTTTACGCATGCGGCATTTGCGGGACAGACCTTAGCGACATCCGCGGCAGCGCCCGCATCAGCAATGGTGCTCTGCCGCTAGGCCACGCACAAGTTCAAGTTCGAGAACCTGTCGAACGCATTTGATGCAGCTGAGAACAGCCGGCTGGCAAATTCTCATACATTTTGATTGAGCAGCATCGCCACCTGTCTACGCGGCGGAAGTTGGTCTACTCGGCTGGTTTCGAACGCAGCTTTCGCGGCTTGTCTTCCAGGCCGCGCTTCTTACGCGCACCGCCATCCTCCAAGCCCCAGAGAACAGTCCGAACTAAGTCAGGCAGTTCGCGTGTCGGATTGAGATTGTTGTGAACGCGCCCCTGATACAACGCGCCATTGATACAATAATTGACAAGTTGGAGCTTCATTGCCGGTGGATCATCGGGAAATTCCGCCATGATCGCCTCCAAAAGCATCTGCGAATGCTCCGTGCCCTGCGCTCGCGTTAAGGCCGCGATTTCAGGAATGTGGTAAACTTCAGCCGCGATCGATTGGTGAAAGCCGCCAAGCGCCCGGCCATATTTTTCAACTTGGCTTTGTTGAAGCCGGCCGAACCATTTCATATGCTCGATAATGCCTTCGCCGGGCGATTTAGCGGATTGATAGACTTCATCCAGCTCTGATTTCATTTGCACCCAATATTCTTGAAAGCACGCAAGAAGAAACTCCTGTTTGCTCTGAAAGAAATAGTAAAATGAGCCCTTTTGGACGCCCACAGAGTCGATAATGTTATCGACGGATACGTCACTATAACCGTATTGCCACATCAGCTCGATGCCGGCATTTATGATTGCCGCGCGAGTGTTGCGGCGCCCAGGCTTCTGCGCCGCGACAGCAGCCATTAGCACTCATCCTTGCCAATTGAACTCAAGCCGCACGACATTCGCAGCCTAGCCCCTATTGGGGTAAACGCTGCCAACGTCAATTGACACCCCAGGCGTAGAGCGCTGATTGCATCTGTTTTTGCGCTATAAAGTGGCGCGAGCGCCACTAATTATATGTTTTGCCCGACTCCATGCCAGGAATTTCGCGAGCGCCTCGTCGCGCTGGCGACGAAAGTGCAGAAGCGCCGCCATCAACCAGGATACTGCCTCCCGTGACATAAGATCCTGCAGGCGACGACAGAAACACCACCGCCCCTGCGATATCTTCAGGCTGTCCGATCCGCCCAAGCGGATTGCCGGCTTCGATCGTCTGCAGCGCGTCCTTATTATCGACGACTGCCTGCGAAGAGAAACTGCGAATAAAGCCCGGTGAAACGCAATTCACGCGAATTTTCTCGGCAGCGAATTCATCCGCGAGGCAGCGCGCCATATGCGCCACGCCAGCCTTTGCGATTGAGTAGGCCATCGTGCCCGGAGAAGCCGTGTGCCCGGCGATTGATCCGATGAGCACAATCGATCCGCCGCCGCGTTTCGCCATCGAAGGCCGCACGGCCTGGCAAAGGCGAAAATTGTGGTGCGTGTTGCTCGTGAGAATGCGATCAAACAAATCAGGCGGTGTGTTCGAAGATGCGCCCATGAAGGGCAGAACAGCCGCATTACAAACCAGGATATCGACACCTCCAAACGCCGCTACGCTCTCTTGCGCTAAACGTTCTATATCATCGAGTTTGTCGATATTGCAGGAAATCCCCTTCGCAATCACCTGCCCTTTTCCATATTTGTCGGAGATTTCTTTGGCGATGGAATCGCACAACGATTGTTCGCGGCTCGATACAATCACTTTCGCGCCGTGCGCCGCGAGCTGATGAGCGACTCCATAGCCAATGCCTTTCGTGCCGCCCGTTACAATGGCGACCTTATCCGTCAAATCGAAAAGCGACATCATTCTCTCCCTCAACTCGTTTATTGCGCTTGTTCGCGCGTTCGCCGCGCGGGCGTTTGCCGAACCTCTTCAAGAGGCGCCGCGCCAAACGCTGCCGTACGCCTCTCGTAGCACGCATCGGCGTAGAGCGTCGTCCGCAGACGCGGAGTGCGGCCAGCATGTTCGATCAATGCCTCAAGTTCAGCCGGCGGAAATTCTTGGCCGTGCTGAGCACCGGCGGAGCGCGTGATGGTTTCATTCATCAACGTGCCGCCGAGATCGTTCACGCCAGCATTCAAGCAATAAACAGCGCCGGTGCGCCCCATCTTCACCCAGGACGTTTGGATATTCTTGAAGTGCGGATGCAGCGCAATGCGCGCAACGGCATGCATAAGCACAGCTTCGCGAAATGTCGGGCCCGTGCGCGTCAACCCGCGCCGGAAGATCGGGGCCTCTTCAGCAACAAATGGCAACGGCACGAATTCCGTGAAACCGCCAGTATCCCTCTGCAAGTCCCGCAAGCGGATCAAATGACGCGCCCAATGATAGGTCTTCTCGACGTGGCCATACATGATCGTCGATGTTGTCTTGAGGCCGACGTCGTGCGCCGACCGCATAACCTCAAGCCACTGCGCTGTGTTGATCTTGTCTGGGCAAATCTGCGCACGGACCTCATCGTCGAGAATTTCCGCGGCCGTGCCGGGAAGACTGCCAAGCCCACGCGCACGCAGCTCAGTCAGAAACTCGCGCAACGAAACTTTCAGCGAATGCGCGCCATGCCAAACTTCGAGCGGAGAAAACGCATGTACGTGAATATTCGGCGCACCGCGTTTGGCCGCCGCGAGAATATCGAGATAGGTTTGACCTGTGTAGTTCGGGTGAATTCCGCCCTGCAGGCAAACTTCAGTTGCGCCGCGCGCATAAGCCTCTTCGCTCCGGCGCGCGACCTCATCTAGATCAACGATATACGGCGCTGAACGAAGCTCCGGCGCCACCTTGCCTTTCGAAAAGGCGCAAAACCCGCACTTATATGTACAAACATTCGTATAGTTGATGTTGCGCGTAACGACATATGAAACAACATCGCCGTTCACATCACGGCGGATCGCGTCGGCATGATCGCAAATCGCGCGAAACGCTCCGTCCCGGGCGCTGAAGAGCGATGTGAGCTGCGCCTCATCAAGCGACTTACCCGCCTCAGCTGCGCGTAGCGCATTTGAGACATCATCGGAACGGGCAACCAAGGGCGCAGCAACATCACGCGCCCAATCCGGAATATCTGTCGAGCGGCCGGGGGGGCCCCAAAACACCCGCCGCCCCCCCTGACAAAAGCCCCACCCGCGGATTTGTGGGGCCCCCCCGGTTTAAACCAAAATTTGACCGACCCCGGGAAACAACCGATAAATTTTAAAA
>JBEVOS010000114.1:0-3410 GCA_040507435.1 Caulobacterales bacterium
TAAAGAATGGCGAACGTGAGCATAAGCGCTGTCGGCGCGACGGCGCGAACGCCGTCGATCATCATCGCGCCGAGATCGGTCCCATGGCCGGCGAAGGCGCCGAAAATCAGCGGAATGAGAATGAGCGCAACAACGGCGGAAAGCCGCTTGCTGACGATCAACGCAATAAAGCTGGCCACCATGGCGAAGCCGAGCATAGCTAAATTCACGCGATGTTCCCCGATCAGCCCTGTCCGTTCTTAGACCGAGCCGCTCGAATTGAGGCAAGGGCGCCCTACGGGTCGCGAAGGCAGAAGTTGAGACGGTTTTGAACGCCTTACCCTTGTCTGGTCATGGCTCCGCCACATAGGGGCTGTTAGGGTCGCGACGATGCAGCACGGGGACGCCCTTTCCCAGCTCGCCCGCGAGATCGCGCGCGCCCGCCAGCGGCTGTCGGCCGAACGCGTGATGGCGCTCGCGCTCCCGATTATACTCGGCATTGGACTTTGGGCCGCCTTATGGCTCACGGGCGCGCCAGAGCGGCTTCCGCCGCTCGCCCAGAGCGTGGCGGTCATCGGGGCGCTCCTCGCCGGCGCTTTCTTCATCGCGCGCGCGATGAAGCGCTTTCGACCGCCAGCGGAAGGTGAGGCGCGGGCGCGACTGGCGATCGATTCAAGATTGGAGCCGTCAGCCTTCGATGCGCTCGACGATCTGCCGGCCAAACTGGATTCATCTGCGATCGCATTGTGGCGGCGTGAGCAGGCGCGCGCGCGGGAACGTGCAGCCAAGGCGAAGGCAGGGCCTTACAGATTCGATTTCCAGCGCATTGATCGTTTTCGCTTGCGATATGCAGCGGCGATCATCTTCGTCGGCGCAGCGGTCATTGCTGGCGGACAATTCCCGGATCGATTTGTCCGCGCATTCATTCCCGATCCTGGCCCGCTCGTTGGCGATAAGCCGATGGAAATTGAGGCGTGGCTCACGCCCGCAGCTTACACGCAGGCTGGGCCAGTCGCATTGTCTGACGTCATCGGCCAGCGCGTTGAAACGCCGCCCAGTGTTGAAGCGACCGTGCGCGTGACAGGCCCGGTCGCGCCGCCTGTTCTGATTTTCAGCGGTTCGGGTGGGCGCCGCGAAGTGCGCTTCGCCGAAACAGCGGACGGCGCTTACGAAGCAAAGCTCGCTATACCGGGGCGCGGCACGCTCAAAATCGTGCGCTTCCTGACACGTGCGACATGGCGTGTGGCGCCGGCGGCTGATGCAGTCCCCGTGGCGCAATTCGTCGAAGCGCCGCAACCGCAGGAAAATGATCACATCGCATTCTCGTGGCGCGCGCGCGATGACTTCGGCGTGAGCGCGATGGCGTTGCGCGTCACACCGGTCAATCCGTCAGATGGATTGAAAGAAGCGCCGCCGATCGACACGCCGTTTGAATCTCCAACGGGCGATCCGCGTGAAGCGGAAGCGCAAGCAACGCTTGATCTTACAAAGCACCCTTACGCAGGCCTGGAGGTTGAGGCGCGCATCGTCGCGTTTGATGCGCTGGGTCAAGCCGGCGCAAGCGCCCCGATTCGATTTACGCTGCCCGAAAAAGTGTTCTTGCAGCCGCTGGCCCGCGCCGCGATCGAAATTCGCCGGCAGGTGATGTGGGAGCGCAGGCCTTATCGAGCAGCGCGTAGATTCTTAGGTACGCCTGCGTTCTTCGACGATTTCGAGCCTTTGTTCGGGGCGCGTAAATTACTGCTTGAAACCGACGATCAGGATCCGCGCCTGGAACGCGCCCCGCAAGGAATACAGCGGGCTGTTCGTTGGCTGGACGCGCTGACGATGCAGCCGGGCGATGGATATTTTCGGGATCGCGCGGTTTTTCTAGGGTTCCGGTTGGCGCGCGGTGAATTGAATATGGCGCGCGATATCGCCGGTACGGATCGCGCCGCCGAGACATTGTGGCGAACGGCGATCCGCGCGGAATATGGCTCTTCCGCCGATGCTCGCCGCGCGCTTGAAGCAGCACAGCAGGCGCTCAACGATGCGCTCGCGAGCGGCGCAAGCCCCGAACGTTTGCAGCAATTGATGAACGCGCTTCGCCAGGCGACTGAAAATTACATGCAGGCACTCGTGCAAGAAGCAATGCGCGACGGGCAGACTCAGGAATCGCAGGAAGATACCGAAGAGCAGGCCAGCATCAGCCAGCGCGACATCAATGAGATGATGGAAGAAGCGCAGCGCCTCATGCAGGAAGGCCGCAACGCCGAAGCGCAAGCTTTGCTGCAGCAATTGGCGGGGCTGCTGAACAATATGGAAGTGCGCCTATCGCAAGGTGGCGAACAGCAAGACGGCGAAGGCGGCCAACAGCAAGATAATCCGCTGTCGCAAAGCATGGATCAGCTCAGCCAAGCGATGGGCGAGCAGCGCGCGCTCAACGATGATACGCGCGAGCGTCAGGAAAACGCGGAAGGCGGCGGTGACGCGGAAGAAGGCCCGCAAGGCGGCGCCGGAGGCAATCTAGCGCAGCGCCAAGCTGAAATCCGGCGCGGCCTTGGTGAAGCGCGTCGCCAAGCCGGTGAGCAGGGCGCGCAAAGTCAGGCGCTCAATTCGGCCGAGGGCGCGATGCAGCGCGCGGAGAACGCGTTGCGCCAGGGAAATTACGAAGAGGCGCGCGCCGCGCAGGATGAAGCGATGGGCGCCATGCGCCGTGGCGCGAACGAACTCGCCGCGGAAATGCGACGCAAAGGCGAGGGCGGCGAGCAAGGCGCGGATGGCGAACGCGATCCCCTTGGCCGGCAAACATCGGGCGAGGGCGCAAGCGATGGCGATACGACCGTGCCGCAACAAAGCGATCGTGTGCGCGCCAGAGAAATTCTGGACGACATTCGCCGCCGTGCGCAGGATGCGAATAGACCTGAAGCGGAGCGCGAATATCTGCGCCGTTTGCTGGAGCGTTTTAGCGGCGATTCCTAATCGCGGGGCGGTTTCGGCCAGCGCTTCGCCGCTTCAGGTAAAACCTGTTCGATCACCAAGCGTGTTTGTTCAAGCACCGCGTCATCGCCTTGCGAGAGCGGGATAAGAATGAACTTCGATATGCCGGCGTCAATGTAAGCGCTGATGCGGCCTAAGAGATGTTCAGCATCGCCAAAGGCGTGGGAATCTCGCGGGTCGCGACCGTAGCGCCTGCGAAAACTTTCCGCGGCGCTGAGCGCGGTCGGATCATCGGGCGCGCCAATATGGAACGTGATGCCCGTTCCGTAGTGATCTTCGTCGATCGTGCGCCCAAAACTCTGAGCTGTTGCGGCAATCTCGCTGACAATAGCGCGCAATTCTTCGGGCGTGCCGAGCCCTGCCGACCATCCCGTGCCATACCTCGCCGTACGGCGTATCGCGGCTTTCGAGCCCCCGCCGATCCACATCGGAATGTCAGGCTGTACTGGCTT
>JBEVOS010000120.1:0-9424 GCA_040507435.1 Caulobacterales bacterium
CCTTCTTAAACGGGATATGTTCGGCCAACGTCTCGATCTCTTCGATCATTGCCGGCGTTTCGGCTTCCAAGAATTTCGAAATCGCGCTCCGAAGGCCCGGATGTGCGATGGCGTGCAATGAGTAAGTGGGGACGGGCGCATAACCGCGCGCGATCTTATGTTGGCCCTGCGCGCCAGCTTCGACGCGTTTGAGGCCATGCTCGATCGCGAAGTCGATCGCTTGGTAGTAGCAAAGTTCGAAGTGCAAAAATTCGCGGTAGGCGACACACCCCCAATAGCGGCCGAACAAGGTATCGCCGCCTAGGAAATTTATCGCCGAGGCGATGGGGTTTCCATTTTCTTCGGCAACGAAGAGTAGGATGCGATCGGCCATTCGCTCGCCGATGACTTCGAAAAACGCCCGGTTGAGATAAGGGCTGCCCCATTTGCGGGAGCCTGTGTCCATGTAGCAGCGATAGAAAAAATCCCAATCTGCGGAAGAGATATCCGCGCCCTGGAGCCTCTTGATCGTCAAGCCGTGTTGAACGCGCTGGCGTTCTTTGCGGATGTTTTTGCGCTTGCCCGAGGATAAGGCGGCGAGGAAATCGTCGAACGTCGCGTAGCCGGCATTGAACCAGTGATATTGCACGCCGGTGCGTGTCATGAGGCCTAACGCGTTAAGGCGCTGCGTTTGTTCAGCATCGACAAAAGTGAAGTGAAGCGAGGAGGCCTGCGCGCGGCGCATCAAGGTTGTAGCGGCTTCCACCAGCGCGGCTTCGACACTGGGATCATTCGTGAGAATCCGGCGGCCCGTCGCGGGCGTAAATGGCACAGAGCCTTGAAGCTTTGGATAGTAGTGTCCGCCTGCGCGATAGAATGCGTCGGCCCAAGAATGGTCAAAGACGTATTCGCCCTGCGAATGATCCTTGAGATAGAGGGGGACGACGCCTACCAAAGCGCCGCTTGAATCGCGCGCTATAAGATGCGCGGGAGTCCATCCTTCCAATGCGCATGCGCAGCTTGTGCTTTCGAGCGCTTCGAGGAAGCCCCATGAGAGAAATGGGTCGTATGGACGGTCCGGCGGGTTTGCGAGGGCGTCCCATTCGGCGCGCGGAATGTGCGTCAAGCTTTCGGCGACTTCGACATGCAGTGCCTCGCCGCCGCCGTCAGCCATTACGCGATCTCGAACACGCCGTCGGCCTCAACAGCGAAACCAAGCGGCAGGTTTGCGACGCCGACGGCAGAGCGCGCATGACGCCCGGCCTCGCCGAAGACTTCGACCATAAGATCCGAGCAACCGTTCATCACGGAAGGTATCTGTTCGAAATCAGGCGCGACGTTGACGAAGCCATTGATTTTCACAACGCGTTTCACGCGATCCAGGTCTCCGCATGCAGCTTTCACCTGTGCGAGTAGGTTCAAGGCGCACAAGCGTGCTGCCTCCTGGCCGTCGTCAAGTTCGAGGTCGCCGCCAACTTTGCCTTTGATGCCGCCGCTAGCGTCCACGGAAATTTGCCCGGAAACGTGAACCAGGCCACCCGCCGCGATAACGAATGGAACGTAAGAGGCGACCGGCGCGGGCGGCGTCGGCAAATGCACCCCAAGTTCCTGCAAACGCGCTTCGATCTTGCTCATCCTCGTACCCCTAGCTGATCTTTTGTGCGCCGCACGCGCCCGCGGATCAATCCTCGGTGTCGATCTTGAGCCCGCGGCCGGTTTTGACGGCGCCGCGCCCGAAGCGCGCTCGCGCTTTCGCGATCGCGTTTTCGGCGGCGGCGCGCTTCGGCGTTTTGGCATCCATCAGGTCGCCGCGATCGGCATCGGCAGCGCGTGAAAAATCAGATAGGCCAACGCCGATTAAGCGGAAGGCGTGGGTTCCATTGACGTCCGCCTGGAGTAATTGACGGGCGGTTTCGAAGATGCGCGCGGCGAGCAGGGTCGGGTCGTTGAGTTGGCGGCGGCGTGTAATCGTGCGGAATGCTTTGTCCTTCAGTTTCAATGTAATCGTACGGCCTGCGATGTCTGCGGCGCGCAATCGCATCGCAACTTTTTCGCAAAGCGGCCATAGCCGATCCTCCAGCGCGTTAAGTTCGGATATGTCGTCAAAGAACGTTGTTTCGGAGGACACGCTTTTGCGCTCACCGATTGGATCGACCTTGCGTGCGTCTTCGGCGATCGACAACGCATAGAGGCGATCGCCCCACTCGCCGAAAGCGCGGATCATGCGCTCACGTCCCGCTGTTCGAATGTCGCCCACCCTGCGCCACCCATATTTTTCGAGGGCCGCAACGCCGGCAGGGCCAACGCCAGGCAGCGTGCCGACGGCGCGCGGCGTGAGAAAGTCGATGGCGCCGACGCGCCCAATCACGGAAAAACCACGCGGCTTATCAAGATCGCTCGCGGTTTTTGCGAGAAATTTGTTGAACGAGAGACCGATAGACACCGTGAGCTTTCGTTCCGCTTCGATGGCGTTTTGTAATTTGACAAGGCTCTGCGCGGGCGTGGCGCCATGCAGCGCTTCAAGCCCCGAGAGATCCATGAAGGCCTCGTCGATCGAGAGTGGTTCTACCAGCGGCGTTAAATCCTGCATCATTTTGCGAATGATGCGGCCTTCTTCAACGTAAGCAGCCATGCGCGGCGGGATGACAGTGGCGTTCGGGCAAAGCTTCAGCGCTTTAAACATCGGCATGGCTGAACGCACGCCGAATGCGCGCGCAATGTAACAGCAGGTGGATACGACGCCGCGCTTGCCGCCGCCAACGATGACAGGTTTGCCTGCTAAGCTGGGATCGTCACGTTTTTCGATCGTGGCGTAGAATGCGTCGCAATCGAGGTGCGCAAGCGTGAGGCGTGCGATTTCATCATGCGCAACGGCGCTATCGCCCCCGCAGGACGCACAAAGCGCGCCGCTCTCACGCAGGCTTGCGCAGTCGCGGCAAAGGATCATTTGGTCGCCAGGGTCATCGCGCTTCTTCCTCGCTGAAGAGCCATGCCGCGCCGCGCACGCCGGACGAGTCGCCGTGCATATTCTTCACGAAGCGCGTGCTGATCTTATCGGAAAACACGTAGGGGGGCAGTTTTTGGATGAGCGCGGGATAAATCGAGTCAACGTTCGAGAGTCCGCCGCCGAAAACGAAGATGTCGGGATCGAGGATGTCCATCACCACGGCGACGGCGCGGGCGAGGCGATCGGCGTGCACATCCATGCATTCGAGTGCTTTGGGATCGCCTGCCGCCGCTGCGGCGCTGATCTCGCGCGCGCCCATCTGGCGGCCCATGATTCTTGAGCCCCATTTGTCCAGCGCCGATCCGGACACCCAGGTTTCCAAACACAGAGGGCGGCCGCACCAGCATGGCTCAGCTTGGCTTTCTTCTCCGGTGGGCCAGGGCAGCGGAATATGGCCCCATTCGCCGCCAATGCCATTGACGCCGTCCCAGACTTTTCCGTTCACGACGACCCCTCCGCCGCAGCCCGTGCCAAGAATGACGCCGAATACGATCTTCGCGTCCGCCGCCGCGCCGTCGGTTGCTTCGGACAAGGCGAAGCAATTGGCGTCGTTCGCGCAGCGCAGTGGTTTTCCAAGGGCTCGCTTGAGGTCCTCGTAGAATGGTTT
The DNA here is from genome assembly GCA_040507435.1 of Caulobacterales bacterium. Lineage (GTDB taxonomy): Bacteria > Pseudomonadota > Alphaproteobacteria > Caulobacterales > Aquidulcibacteraceae > JBEVOS01. The sequence continues at coordinate 3,594 of JBEVOS010000120.1, forward strand.
GCCGTTGAGCCAGACCGAGTTTGAGTTTCGTACTTTGCCCGTCGCTGGAGAGAGCGAACCCGGCATGCCAACGCCCACGGCGGCCGCCTTTTCACCGGCTTGCGATTCCATTTCGCCAACCAATACAGCCACGGCGGCGATGGCTGCTTCGTACGCTCCAGGGTTCGGCACGCGTTTACGCGCCAGAATCGCGCCTCCCGCGCCCATGGCGATCGCCTCGATCTTTGTGCCTCCGAAATCGACGCCGACGCGCATTCGACCTTCCTAAAGTGACTGATTTCTCGACAGAGGCCACACTTGTGGAGCCATTCAAAAGACTTGATTAAGCCCTCAGAGGTTAAGAAGCGACGGGGCGCAAGGCATTGCTGAGCGCGTGTCCCGCTGCGGGACAGGAACGGGCGATGGCCGGCAAGACAGTTCTCATCGTTGAAGACAACGAGTTGAACATGCGCCTGTTCAACGATTTGTTGGAAGCTTTTGGCTACCGTACCGTCAAGACGAACGAGGGCCGTCAGGCGCTGCCGCTCACCCGGCAACACATGCCGGACCTGATCGTCATGGACATACAGCTGCCTGAGATTTCCGGGATCGACGTGACCAAGATGATCAAGGCCGATCCAGCGCTAAAGCACATCCCCGTGCTCGCCGTTACCGCATTCGCGATGCGCGGCGATGAACAGAAAATTCGGGAAGGCGGCTGCGACGCTTATTTGTCGAAACCTATTTCGGTGACGACGTTCCTTGATACTGTTCGTAGGTTTATCGGCTGATGACTGCGCGTGTGCTTGTCGTCGATGACGTTGAAGCAAATGTTCGCCTGTTGCAGGCAAAGCTTCAGCATGAATATTATGACGTCATAACCGCGACACGCGGCGACGAAGCGTTACGCATTGCCGATGCGCAAAAGCCGGACATCATCCTGCTCGATGTGATGATGCCTGGTATGGACGGTTTCGAGACCTGCCGTCGTTTGAAGGCGCTTCCCGACACCCGTCATATCCCCGTCGTGATGGTGACGGCGCTTGATGGGCGCACGGATCGTATCCGCGGCCTTATGGCGGGCGCCGAAGATTTTCTGACAAAGCCAGTGGATGACGTGCAGCTTATTGCCCGCGTGAAAAGTCTCGTGCGACTTAAAATCGTGTCGGATGAGCTACGCGCGCGCGAAGAAAGCGGCGTACGGCTTGGCGTTATTGGCGAGGACTTGCACGCGGATCCGGTCGATTTTCACCGCGTTCCAAGCGGGCGGATCCTCGTTGTCGATGATGACGCGCGCCAGGTGAGGCTCGTGCAGAACGCATTGAGCGTTGAGCATCGGGTGCTGTCCGTCGCGGACGAAGAAAATGGCGTCGCACCGGATCTGGTCGTCGTTTCGCTGGCCGCGAAGACGTTCGACGGCTGCAAAGTGATCGCGAAAATGCGCTCCGCGACGCAGACGCGTCACTTACCCATCTTGGCGATTATCGATCCGGACATTCCGGAGCGCGCTGTGCGTGCGTTGGAGCTTGGGGCGCATGACATCATTGCGCGCCCGCTCGATGAAGATGAGCTAACGGCGCGGACCCGCACTTTGATGCGCCGCAAGCGCTACGTGGATGCGCTCCGCGAGCGGCTCGATCATTCGATGGAATTGGCAGTGACGGACCAGCTCACCGGACTCTTCAACCGGCGTTTCCTGTTCGCGCAGCTTGAGCCGCTGGTTCAGCGCGCCGCATGCGGAGGCGATCCTGTTTCGGTCATGCTGATCGACATCGACCATTTCAAACAGATCAATGACCGGTTCGGGCACGACATCGGTGATTTGGTTCTCAAGGAATTCTCGGCGCGGCTAGCTTCCAATACGCGTCCGATCGATTTCGCGTGCCGGCTTGGCGGCGAGGAATTCGTCGTGATCATGCCGAACACTGAAGGCGATGTTGGCTGCTTGGCGGCAGAACGGCTGCGCCGGCACATCGCTGCTGCGTCTTTCTCGGTGGACATTCCGGGTGGCTCGCTGGATGTCACCGCGAGCATTGGCGTCGCCCAGACCGAGGGCGTCGATGACACCGCCGAGCTTATCCTCAAGCGGGCGGACGACGGGCTTTATGAGGCGAAAAGCGCTGGCCGCAACCGCGTCATCGGCCGCCGGTCGAATGAAGCGGCCGCCTAGGCCGAGCGGCGAAAGCGCCGCGAGATCAATTACTTAATCTTGCCTTCGACGAATTCGACGTGCTTGCGCACGACCGGATCGTATTTCTTGAACTTCAGCTTTTCCGTCTTCGTGCGCGGGTTTTTCTTCGTGACGTAGAAAAAGCCGGTGTCCGCCGTGGAATTCAGCCGGATTTTGATGGTTGCGGGTTTCGCCATGGCGGGGCTCGATACTTATTACGCTGGAAATCGGAAGGCGCGGAACATAGCGGGGGCGGCCGCTCTGTCAAGGCGGCGGCTAGATCACCGTCCGGGCCGGCGCACCAGCACGGAAGCGGAAGAAAGGGACGGCGTGCGCTCCCCCCGCGACCCGTTTTTGAGCCTCCTTGATCACGATCGCCGTCACATCCGGCAGGTCCAGCGCGAGGGCTTCTTCAAACGTGAACCACTTCACAGAGAGGAGTTCATCACTATCGAGGTGTGGGCGGTCGTCGAGGAGAACGTCCTCCGCATAGGCGAGGAAGAACCGCGCATCGAAGCGTCGCGGCGCTATGGGCGGCGTGATCGCCCGGAAGATAAATGTGAATTTGGAGAGATCCGGGGCGGCGTGATGCGCCGCATATTCCTTCCAAGCCGCTGGCGCTGAACCATGGAGCGCCCCTGCTTTACCGATGATCAGGCCGGTTTCCTCGAACGTCTCCCGCACCGCCGCCATAGCGAGCGCGCGGGGCGGGCGCTTCACGCCGCCATGCTGAAGTTTTGCAGCGGTTTCTTCCGTCAGTTCATGGGCGGCCGGCATTGCGCCATCCCAACGGTCGACCCGGCCGCCGGGAAAAACCCATTTGTGCGGCATGAACACGTGCCCTTTCGACCGCTGCCCCATAAGCACGCGTGGTTCTGCGCCGTCACGGCGGATAAGGAGCAGTGTTGCTGCGTCTTTCGGCGTCATCGGACGCGTGCGCGGCGGTGTTTCCTTCGTGCGTTCTGACATCGTCACTTCGCGAGTTTGCTGACTTCGGCCACTTCCGCAGGCGTGAGCTTCCAAAGCGCGGTTGCAGCGTTTGCGTTGACTTGTTCAGGCTTGGTGGCGCCGGCGATGACGGATGACACTGACCTATGACCAAGCAACCACGCGAAGGCGAGTTCGAGTAGAGTATGGCCCCGCTCGCGCGACCATGTAGTCAGCTTATCGATGATGTCGAAGTTTTTGTCGTTTAGCGATTGCGCGCCGCGCTCGCCCCAAGCGGCGAGACGCGTGCCTTCTGGAGGCGCTTCGTTGCGCTTGTACTTGCCCGTCAGCAGGCCAGATGCGAGCGGGAAAAACGGCAAAACGCCGAGCCCGAATTTCTCACATGCGGGCAAAATTTCGTGTTCGATGCCGCGTTCGAGAAGCGAGTATTGGTTTTGCGCGGATACGAAGCGCGTCATGTGGCCGGTGCGCGCAATCCAATCGGCGTCAGCGATCTGATAGCCTGAGAAATTCGAACCTCCAATGTAGCGCACCTTGCCGGCGCGGACGAGATCGTCGAGCGCGCGCAAGGTTTCTTCGATCGGCGTTTCGGGATCGGGGAAATGCAGCTGATAGAGATCGATATAATCCGTGCCGAGACGTTTAAGGCTGGCTTCCGCCGCTTCAATAACGTGACGGCGTGAGCCGCCACGTTCGTGAGGCGCTTTGCCGACAGGCCCGCCAAATTTCGTCGCGAGCACAATCTCTTTGCGGCGTGCGCCGAGGGCTTTGCCGAGCATCACCTCCGACAGCGTGCCGCCATAGATGTCGGCGGTGTCGAAGAAATTGATTCCCGCATCAATCGCGGAAGCAACGACTGTGTTGGTCGCTTCCTGGTCGATGCGCATTCCGAAATTGTTGCAGCCAAGGCCAACTTCGCTGACCTTGAGGCCGCTGTCGCCTAACCGACGCAGCTCCATGACGTGCTCCCGATATGTGATTTCGGGTCATTGTCTGCGGCGGCTTGAGTGAGCGCAAGCCCGTCTGGCTTAGCGGCGTTTTCCAGGACGGCTTTTCTTATGCGGCGGCCGGGGGCCGGCTTTGGCTTTGCCGCTCCGTTTGAACGGCGCATTTGTGCGTTGATGGCCGCGGCGCCAGCCGGGGACCGGCGGCAAGGGCTCCGACAGGACCGAGAAAATAAGGCCGCCGGAAACGGGCGTGGCTTCTTCTAGACGCACTTGCAGCTTCATCCCGAGAGAGAACCGCTCGCCGCTTTGCTCTCCGACGAGTGCGTGCGCGGCTTCGTCATGTACCCAACGCTCAGCGCCAAGCGAGGAGACGGGCGCGAGGCCGTCCGCCTGGGTTTCGTCGAGCCGAACGAACAGGCCAAAGCGCGTGACGCCCGTGACGCGGCCTTCGAATGTCGAGCCGACGCGATCTGCAAGAAAGCTCGCGATATATCGCGCCGTAGCATCGCGCTCCGCGGCCATCGAGCGACGCTCGCACATGGTAATGTGCTCGGCGGTTCGTTCGAGCTCAGCAGCTTCTTCGTTGGTTTGACCGTCGTCGCCGAAACCGAGCGCCTTGATGAGTGCGCGATGGACGATCAGATCGGCGTAGCGGCGAATGGGCGAGGTGAAATGCGCATAGCGCGCAAGGTTCAAGCCGAAATGGCCGACATTGTCCGGCGAATAGATCGCTTGCATCTGCGTGCGAAGGATCACTTCGTTGATGATCTCGGCGTTTGCGCCCTCGTTCGCGAGTTCAAGAATGCGATTGAAACGCCCTGCGGTGACGACCTGGCCTTTCGCCCAAGACATTCCCACGGTCGGAAGAAAGTCCGTCAATGCGGCGATCTTCGTATCGCTCGGCGGTTCATGAATGCGATAGAGTAAGGGCGTGTGCTTTTGCTCCAGCGTCTCCGCCGCACAGACGTTTGCCTGGATCATGAATTCTTCGATGAGCTTATGCGCGTCGAAGCGCTCGCGTTTTTTTACGCCCGCGACGCGGCCATCCTTGAAAATGATCTTGTGCTCGGGCGCGTCGATATCGAGCGGCGAACGCACATCGCGGCCGAGTTTTGCGCAGGCGTACGCCGCCCAAAGGGGTTTTAGGATCGGCTCAAGAAGCGCCGCGGTTTTCGCATCAGGTTTGCCGTCCATCGCCGCTTGGGCTTGCTCGTAAGAAAGCTTGGCTGCCGAACGCATGAGGCCCCGTGTGAATTTGTGCGATTTCTTTTTGCCCTTCGCATCGAACACCATTTCAACTGCGAGGCAGGCGCGATCCTCGTTTTCGCGCAACGAACACAGATCGGCGGATAACGTTTCGGGCAGCATTGGCGCGACGCGATCCGGGAAATAGGTGGAATTGCCACGCTTCAGCGCGCCGCGATCGAGCGGTGAATTCGGCGTGACGTAATGCGCGACATCCGCGATCGCGACCCAAACGCGGAAACCGCCAAGGTTTTTTGGATCGTCATCGGGCTGCGCGTAGACAGCGTCGTCGTGATCGCGCGCGTCTTCCGGATCGATGGTGACGAGCGGAAGTTTTCGCAGATCGGTGCGGCCTTTCACCAAAGCCGCTTTTGCATTGGCCGCTTGGCGCTCTTCTTCCGGCGTGAAGCCTATAGGCACGCCATGCGTGTGGATCGCGAGAATGCTTGCTGCGCGCGGATCGTCTTCGCGGCCGACGATTTCACGCACCAGGCCGCGTTTCGGGCCATGCGGGTTGCGTCCATGCTGTAATTCGACAAGCA
>JBEVOS010000153.1:0-3223 GCA_040507435.1 Caulobacterales bacterium
CACAAACGCCGCGCAAGCGAATCGAGTTCCGGGAACGAATTCGCCCCAAGCGGCGTTCGCGCCTCGCGCGAGCGGGTGGAAGCGGCTAGAGGTCGGCCCGCTCAGGGGAGACGCTCATGAAAACACGCGCCGCCGCTCTCGTTCTCACACTTTCCTTGGCGGCCTGCGCCACCAGCACGACGGAGCGCCCAACGACAAGCACGGGCCAGCCCGCCACGACGTCCGACTTCCGCCTGGCGCCTGCTCAATTCGCCGATCTGCCCGGCTGGCAAAACGCGGACCTCGCGCCTGCGCTCACGGCATTCCGCCGCCAATGCCTTTCCTGGCAGGGCCGCACGCCCGACAGCATGACCCAGGGCGGCCGCTACGGCGGGCCGATCGGCGCCTGGCTCCCAGCCTGCAGCGCAGCGCAAGCGGTCGGTCCCGGCGGCGAACGCGCTTTCTTTGAAGCCAACTTCTCGCCTGCGCTTGTCACGGGCCCCGGCGAAGCGCGCCTCACGGCTTATTATGAGCCGGTGATCGAAACGAGCCGCACGCCGACAGCGCGTCTTACAGAACCGCTGCTGCGCAAGCCGAATGACATGATCACGGTTGATATCGCCGCGTTTGCGCAAGCCTACGATAGCGAAGCCTTGCGCGGTGCGCCGCGTGCGCTGACGGGCAAACTTTACGGCGATCGCGTGCAGCCCTATCCGAACCGCAGCCAGATCGCGCCTCAAAGCGGGCAGGTGATCGCCTACGCGCATCCGGCCGATGTCTATAATCTGCAAGTGCAGGGCTCAGGCCGCATGCGCAGCACCGACGGCGCGGAATCGCGCGCGCAATTTGCGGCGCAGAACGGCTACCGCTGGAATTCCGCGCTGGGCGCAGCGCGCAACGCAGGCAAGATCACGACCGCGAATTGGGCTTCGTTCCGCGCCTATCTCGATGCGAATCCCATGGAAACGCGCAACACGCTGAATGCCGATCCGTCTTATGTCTTCTTTGAGGAACAGCCGATCACCGATCCAAGCGCGGGCCCGCGCGGCGCTGCAAATGTGCCGCTGACGGCGATGGGCTCGATCGCGGTTGATCCCGCGTTCCATCCTTATGGCGCGTTGATTTACGTCGATGGGCAATATGATGGCGCAGCGTTCGATCGCCTGCTTGTCGCGCAAGATACCGGCGGCGCCATCCGGCGCGGCCCTAATCGCGGCGACATATTTTTCGGCTCGGGCCCAGCCGCTGGCGCCGGCGCCGAGCGTATGAATGCGCCCGCGCGTTGGTGGACATTGCTGCCCAAGGGAACGCCGATTGCGTCGCTCGCGCACGATAATGCGCGCTCTTGAACACGGCCCGGAATAAGGGAAGGAATACCTATGAGAATTTTACTGATGAGCGTCGCCGCGCTCGCGCTGGCCGCATGCGGCCAAACCGAAGTTGAGCTTGAGCAGCCCAAGCAGGCGCCGATCGAAACCGCTCAGCCAGACGCGCCGTCCACCGTGCCGCCCACGATGAGCACGCATGACATGCTGGTCGATTGCGCGGGCGCGATCGCTGCGGCCGGCGATGTCGATCCGATGCAGGAGCCGCATCTCGATACGCCTGCGGAAAACAATCTTTGGACGGTGCTGGCGCTGATGGATAAGGAGCCTGGCCTTGAAGGAAGCGCGGGACGTCAGTCGGCGGTGATGTCGAAAGAGAATTGGGAACAGCGCCCAACGGCGGAAGCTGCGGCGCGCGGCTCGGAATGCATGGCGCATTTCGGCGGCGGTCAATAACTGGAGGAGCCATAATGGCGGATGGCATGATCGCAACGCCTTCGTTGCAGGATCGCGTAAGTGCGGAGGAATGGCGCGCGCGCGTCGATCTCGCCGCGCTCTACAGGCTCGTCGCGCTGCATGGCTGGGATGATCTGATTTACACGCATATCTCCGCCCGCATTCCGGGGCCGGAGCATCACTTTCTGATCAATCCGTACGGCATGTTGTTCGAGGAAATCACGGCGTCCTCGCTCGTGAAGATCGATATGGATGCGAACATCCTGCAGGAGACGCCGTTCAAGATTAACCAGGCGGGCTTCACGATCCATTCCGCCATTCACGGCGCGCGCGAAGATGCGCATTTCGTGATGCACCTCCATTCCACGCAAGGCGTCGCCGTCGCCGCGCAGAAGGAAGGGCTGCTGCCGCTGTCGCAACATGCGCTGATCGTGCGGCCCCGTCTTGCGTATCATGATTATGAAGGCATCGCGTTCAATCTCGACGAACGCGATCGGCTGATCGCGGACATCGGTGATAAAAGTCTCATGCTGCTGCGCAATCACGGCACGCTCGCTGTCGGCGAAACGGCGGGCGATTGCTGGGTTGGGATGTATTACTTGGAGCGCGCCTGCGCGATTCAAATCCAGGCGCTGTCGGCAGGACGTGAGAATATTCTGTTCGCGCCGCAAGATTCGCAGGATGTCGTCAAAGAACAGCAAGCGGCGTTCGGCCTCGCTGAACGTCATGCGTGGCGCGGTTGCTTGCGCAAACTCGAACGCCACTCGCCAGGCTATGATGTGTAAGTAATCTAGGGTGACGGTCTGTACTTGGCCCAAAGCGGACGAAGACATGATAGGCTGTCTGTAAGGAGGATGGCATGTCATCTAGCTATTTGAACCGGCATGGCGTCCGATATTATCTCCCCGAGTTCGGGCCGCCGGTTCGATGGATGGCATCAATTCCGGCGTGGGATTCGGCAGACTACGATTTTCCGACGCTCCTTTATTACGAGTGCGACGCGGAAAACCTTTCGATGCGCTCGATTCAAATTTGGGCGGATGGCAGGGTAATGCTGGCATTTCCAGGCGGACCAGATGGCGATCGCCTTCCCGAGGGGCCGTTGCCTTCCATCGAAGAATGCAGGGACCGCCTGACTGGATCGTCGCGCGAGATCACCGAGTTGGAATTCAATGCCGTGTGGGCAGCGCTATCTCGCCTGCCACTGGGTGAAGCCGTCTCGGAGGAAGCTCCGCCCATCTATCTGGATACGTCGCCGAGGGCATGACCGCTTTCGGCGAAATGCGGACGTAAAATACGGGGATAGAGTCAAACTTATCCGACACCTTCGAACCTGTGCTCATAATGCGTTGTCCCTTGCACGGGAGGTTCGAGAGCTAGCCGGGCGTATCGATGCAAGGGGACAGACGAGCGTGAAAGGCGTTTGGAAGACCGGGCCGAGCGGTTGAGCGGAGTTCGGGACG
>JBEVOS010000163.1:0-3130 GCA_040507435.1 Caulobacterales bacterium
GGCCATTCGTGTTCTTCGTAATGTATCGTGTGCCTAAGCGAATTTCCGCTTCAATTCTTCCACGCCCGCGTCGATCAATTGACTCTGAGCGCCGGCATTCATCTGTTCGCGCAGCGCCTTCTCGGCGGCTGCGACAGCAGCATCAGCCACGGCGGCGCGCACGTCGGCGGTTGCGGATGCTTCAGCCTGCGCGATCCGATCTTCCGCTTGCTGCTGGCGGCGTGCGATCGCATCTGCAGCGGCTTTGCGCGTTTCGGCGGCGACGAGCACGGCTTGCTCCTTCGCGTGCGCGATCATCGCATCGGCTTCAGCGGCTGCGGCGTTCTTCTTCGCGGTATAATCGGCCAGCAGACGCTCGGCTTCCTCACGCAGACGGCGCGCTTCTGATAGCTCTTTGGCAATCTCTTGCGAGCGCTGATCCAGCATCCCGGCGACCATTGCCGGAACCTTGAGGTAGAGTGCGCCAGCCACAAAAATGGCGAGCGCGACAAAAGCCCAGAATGTTGCGTCGAAGTGGAATTCCATCACCGCGCTCCTGGCGCGAGGCGCCCGACAATGTCACGCGCCAAATCATCGGCCACACTGCTCACTTGAGCGAGCGCCGCCGTGCGCATGTCGCGAATACGCGTTTCAGCCGCCGCAGCTTGCGCCGCCAAGGCCTGTTCGGACTTCGCAGCTTCCGCCGACAGCTCAGCTTGAGCACTTGCGCGCATATCGTCGATCATCTTGCGCGATTGAGTGCGCGCATCGGCGATCGATTTCTCCATATCCGCCCGCGCCGCCTCGGCCGCCGCGCTCTGCTGAGCAGCGGCGTCGATGTCGCGTTTTAGCGTTGCGGCGCGATTGTCGAGCACAGCCTGCACCTTCGGCAGCGCAACGCGGGACAAGATGAGATAGAGGGCGCCAAACGTGATCGCGAACCAGACAAGCTGGTGGGCGAACGTCGAAGCGTCGAAGGGCGGAAACACGCCGCCGCCATGAGCGGCTTCAGCAGCGTGTTCCGCGCCATGTGGCGCGGCGGCCATGAGGTTCTACCTTAGACGGCGAACAGCAAAAGAAGCGCGATCAGCAGCGAGAAGATGCCGAGCGCTTCCGTCACCGCGAAGCCGAAAATGAGGTTGCCGAACTGGCCAGCAGCGGCGGCCGGATTACGGAGCGCGCCTTGCAGGAAGTTCGAGAAGATCATGCCCACGCCAATCGCAGCGCCGCCCATGCCGAAGCTGGCGAGACCTGCGCCGATGAACTTTGCGGCTTCAGCTTCCACGGTAATTCTCCTTGATGAACTTGATTGAAACGAAACGGCTTAGTGGCCGGGGTGAAGGGCGTCGTTGAGGTAAAGGCACGTCAGCAACGCAAAAACATAAGCTTGAAGGAACGCGACCAGGAATTCGAGCGCGTAGAGACCGACGGTCATCCCGAGCGGCAAAATCGCGCCGACGACGCCAAGCGTACCAACTGCGGCCATCGCCGGAATGAACCCAGCAAAAACCTTGAGCACTAAGTGGCCGGCCAGAATATTCGCCCAAAGACGAATGGAGTGGCTGAGCGGACGCGAGAAGAATGAGATGACTTCGATCAAAATGACGAAGGGAAGAATGTAACCTGGCACGCCCGAAGGCGCGAACAGTTTGAAAAACTTCAGCCCATTCTTTGCAAAACCGACGACAATAACGGTGAAGAACACCATCAGCGCCATCGTGGCGGTCACGACAAGCTGGCTCGTCGGCGTAAAGAAATAGGGAAACATGCCAAGCATGTTCGCCGCGAAAATGAATAGGAAGAGCGTGAAAACGAAGGGAAAGAACTTCCGCACGCCTTCTTCGCCAGTGCTATCGCGCACCATGCCCTGAATAAAGCCGTAAGCGGATTCAGCTGCCGTTTGCATGCGTCCAGGCACGAGCGCAGCAGGTTTCATCGCCGCCGTCATGAACCAGGCTGCGATACCCGCGCCCGCAACCATGAAAAGGCTCGCCGTCGTGAATGACGCGTCAATACCGCCGATCTCGATCGGCTGGATCGGCGCAATAACAAACTGGTGGATCGGGTCGTTCGACACTCGCCCTTGGCCCTCAATCCTCGTCGTCGTCCGGGATGGACGGCGTGTTCGGATCGACCGGATGGGCCCGCGAGTACGTCGACGCGAGCCGCACCACATTGACGACGCCGGTCACAAAACCCAGCCCAAGCCCGATCACGAGCCCCCACGGTTGGCTGTGGAGGAAATAATCAGCCCCAAAACCGAGCAATGCCCCCACCAAAACCGCCGCGCCAAACTCCCCGCCGAATTTGAACGCGAGCGTGCTCGCATTCTCCGGCGCGGCAGACGAGGGCGGCGCGTTTCGCTTCTGCGCTTCGCCGACGCGGGCGCGCAGATTTCGGAGCGCGTCGTCCTCAGGCGGCTTTTTATGGTCAGCCATCAAACGATCAATCACGCGAAAAGACGGGCGGTACGCCCCCCGTTTGCGCGCGGGCGGAAACTAGAGGGGCCGCCATATCAGGTCAAGAAGCGCAGGGGCGCTGTTTTTTCCTTCAATTTCAACAACGTGACAGGATGACGCGCGCGTTGTTGGCTCGCAAATCCGTGAATGCGCCGCGACTCTCTGTTGCGAGGCTGCGCGCCGCGCCTCTAACGTAAAGCCAAATCATAAAATGGGCCGCGCGAGCATCGCCCGACGCCGCCGGGGAGCAAGCAGCATGGCGCATGTTTATGGCGACGATCGTGACCGCGTTTTGGATGTGCCGGCCACCCTGCCTGCGGTCCTCCATCGCGCCGCTGAGCATTACGCGGATTGGGAGTTTCTCATCGAAGGCGATGAGCGCATCACGTTCGCCGCCGCCGAGCGGGAGACCGCGGCGCGGGCCAAAGGGCTTCTGGCGCTTGGGCTAGGAAAGGGCGCTCGCGTCGGCCTGATGATGCCGAACTCCTCCAATTGGATTCTGAACGCGCTCGCCATAGGACGCATGGGCGCGCTTACGGTGACGCTGTCCTCGCTTTATCAGCCGCGCGAAATTGCGTGGGCTCTCCGGCACAACGACATCGACACCCTGATCATCGCCGCAAGCTATCTAGGTCATGACTTTCTCGACCGCCTGGAAAAAGCGCTGCCCGGCTTAGCCAGTCAGAAGGCCG
>JBEVOS010000224.1:0-3657 GCA_040507435.1 Caulobacterales bacterium
AACGCCGCTCGCATGACGGCTGATCTCACGATTGCGGGCGCGACCGAGCGGCAAGGCTCGGCGCTGATCGGCACGGATATCGGCGTTCTCGTTTCCGAAAGTGCGGCTATTGCTGCGAAGGGCGCGGATGTGTGGATCGATTTCACGGCGCCTGCGGCGACGCTCGCGGCGCTTGATGCGCTGAAGGACACGCCGGTGCGCGCCGCAATTATCGGCACGACGGGTTTCGAGCCTGCTCAGGAAGCTCAGATTGCAAAGCACGCTGAGCGGATCGCTTTGGTGCGCTCGGGCAATTTCAGTTTGGGCGTCAACATGCTCGCCGCGCTGGTGAAGCAGGCGGCGCAGCGGCTTGGCGGCGCCGATTGGGACATCGAAGTTTTCGAGGCTCATCACCGGCGCAAAGTGGATGCGCCCAGCGGCACCGCCCTCCTCCTTGGCGCCGCGGCGGCGGCGGGACGCGGCAAGCCGCTCTCCGATTTGAGGATCGCGCCTTATAACGGCGTCACCGGCCCACGGCCGGAAGGCAAAATCGGATTTTCCGTTTCGCGCGCAGGCGGAATTGTCGGCGAGCATGAAGTGACGTTTGCATCCGAGCGGGAGGTCGTGCGGCTATCTCATGTCGCGCTTGATCGCGCGGTGTTTGCGGATGGCGCGCTCGCGGCGGCGCGGTGGGCGGCCGATAAAAAGCCCGGCCTCTATTCGATGGCGGATGTGCTCGGCTTATGAGGCGCGCGGCGTGCGCGCCAGAGCGCCGCATCGAGCGCCTTGGCGAATTCGTTCTGCTCCTTCGGCGACAGAAACGCACCGACACGCATCGCATCACCGCCGGACGCAATGCGTACGCCGAGATTGTCGCGGGTAACGCGCGCCCAAAGCGAGCTGGCGACCCAATGGTCCTCCCCTTTTGGGGAAGCGCGCGACAGATGGATATGCTCCGCCGCGACACGAACCCGTTCAAGACGGCGCGCGGCGCGGTAGTTCATGTGAAATGCAAGCCACACGGCGAAAACATCCAGCCCCAAAAATCCGAGCACCGGATAGGCGCCGTGAAACCAGAAATAGGCTCCAACCGCTGCATTCATCGCAACCACGAAGCCGAACAGATATTTGAACCCGCGCCGCGACAGAGACCTATGCGGCGTCAATACCGCGTCCATCAGGAGCGGGGCTTCTGGAGGCGCGAATTTCGTGCGGCGCCAGCGGGACGTCATGGCGCCTAAAGCTGCTCCGAAAAAAGCCGCCGTCAAGCGTAAAAGCAGCACGCGCAAGGGACGGAAGCTGACACGCGCGGAGGCTGCGCAGCTTTACGCGCGGCTTGCGGAAAATCGGCCCGATCCGCGCACGGAGCTGGATTATGTCAATCCGTACACGCTGCTCGTTGCTGTCGTGCTCTCGGCGCAAGCGACGGACAAGGGCGTGAACCGCGCGACGGCGGAACTTTTCAAGCACGTGAAAACGCCGGCCGCGATGGTGGATCTCGGTGAGCGCGCGCTTGGCGATTACATCAAAACGATCGGGCTGTGGCGGAACAAAGCAAAGAATGTGATCGCGCTGTCAGAAGCGCTGATCGAAAAGCATGGCGGCAAGGTTCCGCACGACCGCGATGCGCTTGAAGCATTGCCGGGCGTTGGGCGGAAAACCGCGAATGTGGTTTTGTCTGAGGCGTTTGGCGAAGCGACGCTGGCGGTCGATACGCATGTGTTTCGTGTTGCGAATCGCACGGGTCTCGCTTTTGGCAAGACGCCAAATGAGGTGGAGGCAGGCCTGATGAAGATCACGCCGCCGGACTATCTCCGCGGCGCGCATCATTGGCTCATTTTGCATGGACGTTACGTGTGTTTGGCCCGGCGGCCCGATTGCCCGAATTGCGTGGTGCGCGACATCTGCACGTTCACCGCAAAAACAGGCGAACCTTAATCGCGGCGCGGAGATGCGGCGCATTGCGCAAGGCTCGGCGCGGGTTCGCCAGCGCGCACTGCGCTTGGATACGCCTCTGCGAGGCGCAGCGTGTTGTGCGAATCGTTTGTGAACAGGAGCAAGAGCGAGCAATTTTCCAGCCGGTAAGTAAGCGCGGCCCCTGCTCCGTCGCGGCGGCGCACATGCGGCTGGCCAAAGGCGCGCTCGATCGCCTGGATCGTGGAGCCATCCGAGCCTGTGTCGCGCAGGAGACGTTCGTTGCTGCTCGACGGCGCGGGGCCGCTTGAGCCGCCCGGGGGCGAGGACGCGGGCGCTGTCGCGCAGGCAACGGTGAGAAGTGCGGCGGCCAGAACGAGTCGGTTTCGCATGGCGGGACCATGCCGTTGCAAGTGCAGCCGCGCAATGCTTGGAAGTCACTTCGGGAGCGGCGCGTTTAGGAGTTGTAATGAGCCAAGCTGAGTTCGATGTCGTCGCGGTCGGCAACGCCATTATCGACGTGCTGTATCAGGCGCCGGATTCGTTTCTGGCCCAGCACGGCATCGTGAAAGACGCGATGCAGCTGATCGACGAGGCGCGCGCCGACGAACTGACGGCGCTCACGCAAGGCGCGGTGATCGCGGCGGGCGGATCGGCGGCGAACACCGTGACGGGCGTCGCGAGCTTTGGCGGGCGGGCGGCGTATATCGGGAAAGTCGCAAATGACGATTTGGGCGCGCAGTTCACGCGTGAGTTTCGCGGTGTCGGCGTTCAGTTTGACTCAGCGGCCCGCCCCGCCCCGCCCGGAACGGCGCGCTCGATCATCATCGTCGCGCCGGACGGGCATCGTTCGATGAACACTTATCTCGGCGCATCCACGATGCTGGAGCCGGCGGATATCGACAAGACGTTGATTGAATCGGGCGCGATCACGTTTCTGGAAGGCTATCTGTTCGACCGCGATGAAGCGAAGGCAGCGTTCGTGCAGGCGGCGGAATATGCGAAAGGCGCGGGACGGAAAGTTGCGCTGACGCTTTCGGATTTGTTCTGCGTGGAGCGGCATCGCACGAGCTTCAAGCATTTGGTCGCTGGGCATATCGACATTCTGTTTGCGAACGAGAGCGAGATTCTTGCGCTCTACGAAACGGGCGATCTCGAAGACGCGCTGATGGCGGCGCAGCGCGATTGCCCGACCGTCGCCGTGACGCGATCGGATAAAGGCTCCGTCATCATGGCGAATGACGAGATGCTTCATGTGGCGGCCGAGCCTGTCGCGAAAGTTGTCGATACAACGGGCGCAGGCGATCTTTATGCGGCAGGGTTTTTGTTCGGGCTGGCGAAGGGGCGCGGCCTCGCGGAATGCGGAAAGCTTGCGTCGATCGCGGCGGGCGAAGTCATTTCGCATATGGGGCCAAGGCCGGAGGTGAATCTGAAAGCGCTCGCGGCGAAGGCGGGAGTATTATGAAAATTGCCGTGATGCGCGTTAGGAATTGTCTTCTTGCGCTAGCAGCGTCGTTTTTTTCTTGGCTACCCTATGCAAGCGCGGACGACGCACCATGCCCGGTGACTGTTGAAGAGCAATCTGAAATAGCTGAGACTAGTCAATATTTATTGCAAGCAGGATTACCCCAAAACTGGTCAAATTTAAGCGGATGTGCTGTTGCGAGAATAGAAGTTTCTGCTGCGAGGAACGTCAGGAACGTTCAGATTCTACGCTTCGAACGCGACGGATCGTATGTTTGGACATCGATCATTCAAAGGATG
>JBEVOS010000244.1:0-14659 GCA_040507435.1 Caulobacterales bacterium
GGCGACATGCTGCCCTTGATCGCGTTGATCGCCGATCCGCGCACGCAGGTGATCGAGGATGGCGCGGGCGGCGGTTCGCTCAAGCTATCGGACGAGCAAGCCCGCGCGATCCTAGCTCTGCAATTGTCGCGCCTTACCGGCCTCGGCCGCGACGACATTGCGAAGGTCGCGAACGAACTCGCCCAAGAAATTAGAGAATTGCTGTCGATCCTCGCGAGCCGTGAGCGGATTTACGAAATCATCCGCAACGAGATGCTTGAGGTGAAGGAGCAATTTGGCGTGCCGCGCCGCACGCAATTCTCCGAGAGCGACGGCGAGATCGATGACGAAGCGTTGATCCCGCGCGAAGATATGGTCGTCACCGTCACGCATGGCGGCTATGTGAAGCGGACGCCGCTCGCGGCCTACCGTACGCAACGGCGCGGCGGCAAAGGCAAAAGCGGCATGACGACGAAGGACGAAGATTTCGTCACGCGTCTGTTCGTCGCCTCCACTCATACGCCGATCTTGTTCTTCTCTTCGACAGGGCAGGTTTACAAAGAAAAGGTGTGGCGTTTGCCGGCGGGCGATCCGCGCACGAAAGGACGCGCGCTGATCAATATGCTGCCGCTCGATCCAGGTGAGCGGATCACGTCCGTCATGGCGCTGCCGGAAGACGAACACGACTGGGAGCGCATGGACGTTATGTTCGCGACGCGCTCTGGCGGCGTGCGGCGCAACAAGCTCAGCGATTTCACACAGGTGAACCGCGCCGGCAAAATCGCGATGAAACCGGACGAAGGCGACGGGATCATCGATGTTCAAATCTGCGATGAGAACGACGACGTTCTTTTGACCACCAAGAACGCGATGTGCATTCGCTTCCCTGTGCCCGATGTCCGCGTGTTCCAGGGGCGTACGTCGACAGGCGTGCGCGGCATCGATCTTAAGGATGGCGACGAAGTCATCGGGATGGCGATCCTCAAACATCTGGAAATCACACCTGAAGAGCGCGCCGCCTATTTCAAATGGGATGCGAGCAATCGTGACGGCAGCGAAGGCGAGGCGGAGGAGGCGGGCGTGCAGGCCGCAGATCTTCCGTTCGAGCGGCTCACTTGGCTCAAGACGCAAGAGCAATTCATTCTTACGGTCACGTCCGAAGGTCTTGGCAAGCGTGCATCGTCCTACGAATACCGCGTAACGGGGCGCGGCGGGAAAGGGCTGATCGCGCATAAAGTCACGCAGAGCGCGCGGCTTGTCGCTTCGTTCCCAGTGCTTGAGAGCGAAGAGCTGCTCCTGGTTACGGACAAGGGGCAGCTTATCCGCACGGAAATCGGCAGCATCCGGATCGCGGGCAGGGCGACGCAAGGCGTGTGGATTTTGCGTACGGGCGAGGACGAGCACGTCGTCGCGGCGGAACGGTTGCCCGATGTCGGCGGGGAAGAGGGAGGCGGCGACGAATGAGCGGGAAGCGCATCGGCATTTATCCGGGCACGTTCGATCCCGTCACGCTTGGCCATATCGACATCATTTGCCGCGGAGCGCGCCTAGTCGATCAACTCATCGTGGCTGTAGGCGTCAACGAAGGCAAATCGCCGATGTTCAGCCCTGATGAACGAATTGCGCTCATCGAAGCGGAATGCCAGCGGATGCGCGCTGCGGAACCGGACCTCGGCGAAATTACCATCCGTCCTTTCGACACATTGCTGGTTCAATTCGCGCGCAGCGTGGGCGCTACAGTGATCGTGCGAGGGCTTCGTTCGGTCGCTGATTTCGATTACGAGTTGCAGATGACTAATATGAACACGCGGATGGCTCCAGATTTGGAGACCATTTTCCTGCCGGCCGCGCCGGAACATCAAGGCGTATCTTCCAGCCTTGTGAAGGTTGTGGCGCGCGGTGGCGGCGATTTTTCGTTTTTTGTCTCCGCAGAAGTGGAACGTCGTCTCAAGGCCAAAGTTGGGGGCGCGTAATGCGGTTGGCACTCGCCGTACTTTTTTGTGCTTTTTTCGTAGTTTCTCCGGCTTTTGCACAGCGCGCGCCGGATCCTGTAAATTGGCGTTCGCTCGATCCGGATTACACGCTCTATATCGATACGGCGCGTGGACGCATTGTCGTTGAGTTGTATCCAGAGATTGCGCCGCGCCATGTTGAGCGCATTCGCACGCTGACGCGGGCGCGTTTCTACGATGGTCTTTCCTTCTTTCGTGTCATTCCGAACTTCATGGCGCAGACAGGCGATCCGCTGAATACAGGTGAAGGTGCATCGTCATTGCCTGATTTGCGTGAGGAATTTCTGTTCCGCCGTGGGCCGGACATGCCGTTTGTCGAGGCCGCATCGCAGGGCGGCGCGCGGATTGGTTTTTACAAAGCGCTGCCGATCGAGTCACAGCCGGATGTGCAAATGTCCGTGACGCGGGACGGCAAAGTGACCGCGTGGGGGCTGCATTGCCCCGGCATTGCATCCATGGCGCGTGCGGACGATGCGAATTCGGCGAACTCGCAATTCTTCCTCATGAACGCCGCCTATCCATCGCTTGACAAACGCTACACGGTTTTTGGCCGCGTTGTTTGGGGGATGCCTGCCGTGATGGGCATCGCTGCGGGCGAGCCCCCGGCGCGGCCGGACCGGATGCTGACCGTGCGTCTCGCTTCAGATTTGTCTGAGGAGGAGCGTGCGCCTATCTACCTCATGCGCACGGACGGGCCCGATTTCCGCAGGCTTCTGCAAGAAGAACGCGAAGATCATGGCGCGGATTTCTCCGTGTGCGATGTCGAAATTCCCGCCCGCGTGCCGGGCCAGCGCAATAATTCGGAGAGACGTTGGTGGTCGATAATCCCGCTCATACCCTGATCATGAAACTCGATACGGGGGATGTGACGATCAAACTCCGGCCCGATCTCGCGCCCAATCACGTCGCGCGCATTTCAGAGCTGGCGAACGAAGGCTTCTATGATGGCGTGGTGTTTCACCGCGTGATTGCGGGCTTCATGGCGCAGGGGGGCGATCCGACTGGTTCCGGCATGGGCGGTTCGGATAAGCCAAACCTGCGTTCGGAATTCTCGAATGCGTCACATGTTCGCGGCGTGTGCTCGATGGCGCGTTCCAGCAATCCGCATTCGGCGAATTCGCAATTCTTCATCTGCTTCGATGACGCAACGTTCCTTGATGGCCAATATACGGTTTGGGGCGAGGTGACGGACGGCATGGAAGCAGTGGACGGTCTGCCAAAGGGCGAGCCGCCGAAGACGCCGGGCAAGATTGTCTCGATGCGGACGGCGTGACGCCTCACATCACTCAGTTGGCGAATTGGACGGCGCGATTTCCAAATCGCGCCGTCTGCCGTTAGAAGCGCCGCCCATGCGCGTTGACGCTTTCGATTTCGATCTGCCGGAGGCGCGGATCGCGCTTTATCCGGCGCGGCCCCGGGAAAGTGCGCGTCTGCTGGTCGTGCCAATGCGCGGGCCATTCGAAGATCGCATCGTGCGCGATGCGCCGTCTTTGTTTCGTGCGGGCGATCTTCTCGTGTTCAACGATACGCGGGTGATCCGGGCGCGATTGAACGGCCAACGCGATCGCGATGGACTGATCGTCCCAGTCGAAGCGACTTTGCATAAGCGGCTATCGCTCTCACGGTGGACGGCGTTCATGAAGCCAGGCAAGCGCTTGAAAGAAGGCGACCGCGTCCGGTTTGGCGAAACGCAAGAACGCGCGTGTTTGATAGGCACGCTCGATGCGACGATCCTGAAGAAAGGCGAGGGCGGGGAAGTGACGCTCGCGTTCGATCTTGCCGGCACGGATCTCGACGCGGCGATTGCGGCGTGCGGGCACATGCCGTTGCCGCCATATATCGCGGCTAAGCGCGCGGAAGCGGAAAGCGATGAACGCGACTATCAAACCGTATTCGCGGCGAAAGACGGCGCAGTAGCGGCGCCGACGGCAGGGCTACATTTCACGGATGAGTTGCTCGCGCGTTTTGCTGAAGCTGGCGTGCAGACAGCGCGCGTCACGTTGCATGTCGGCGCGGGCACGTTTTTGCCGGTGAAGGCGGACGATACGGACGCGCACGCCATGCATTCCGAGTGGCGCGAAATTCCCGCCGAGACGGCGGACGCCGTCAATCGCGCCAAGGCGGGAGGGCGGCGGGTGATCGCGATCGGCACCACGGCGCTCAGAAGTCTGGAATCGGCGGCCGATGAAAGCGGGAAGCTGCGCGCGGAGAGCGGCGATACCTCGATTTTCATTACGCCGGGCTACCGGTTTAAAATCGCTGATGGCCTTTGGACAAATTTCCACTTGCCGCGCTCAACGCTTTTTATGCTGGTGAGCGCGTTCGCTGGGCTCGAACGAATGCAAGCGGCCTATGCGCATGCGATCGCACAGGCGTATCGCTTCTACTCCTACGGCGATGCGAGCCTTTTGTGGCGTGCGGAGACGGCGGCGTGAGCGTATTTCCGCTTTCAATCGAAGCGACAGATGGCGCGGCGCGCGCCTGCGTTTGGGAAACGCCGCGCGGCGCTGTGACAACGCCAACGTTCATGCCTGTCGGGACAGCCGGCACGGTGAAAGCGCTCACTTTCGATCAAGTACGTTCCGCGGGAAGCCAGATCGTTCTCGGCAACACATATCATTTAATGCTTCGGCCAAGCGCGGAGCGCGTCGCCAAGCTTGGCGGTCTGCACGAATTCATGCGGTGGGATGGGCCGATCCTCACCGATAGCGGCGGTTATCAGGTGATGTCGCTGGCGCAGTTGCGCACGCTCGACGAAAAGGGCGTGACGTTCCGCTCTCATATCGACGGTTCGGCGCACACGCTTACGCCGGAGCGCGCGATTGAAATTCAAAGCGATCTGCTGGGCGCGGATATCGCGATGCAGCTCGATGAATGCCCTGCGCTGCCTGCGGCGCGCGAGACAGTGCAAAAAGCGATGGAACTTTCGCTGCGCTGGGCGGGACGGTGCAAAGCAGCGTTCGGAACGCGCGACAAGCAAAGCTTGTTCGGTATCGTGCAAGGGGGCACCGATGAAGAGTTGCGCCGCATATCGGCGGAGGCGCTCGTTGCGGAGGGGTTTGACGGCTATTCGATCGGCGGACTGGCCGTCGGCGAGCCGCGCGAGGCGATGTGCGCGACGCTCGAAGCGACCGTTCCGTTTCTGCCGCAGGATCGCATCCGCTATCTGATGGGCGTTGGGAAGCCCGTTGATCTCGTCGAAGCGGTGTATCGCGGCGTGGATATTTTCGATTGCGTTTTGCCGACGCGATCAGGGCGGCATGGGCAAGCGTGGAGCGATCAAGGGCCGCTCAACATCACCAATGCGCGTTTCGCGGAAGATGCATCACCGCTCGATGAGACAAGCGATTGCCCGGCGAGCAGCGATTATTCGAAAGCTTATCTCCACCACTTATTCAAAGCGGGCGAGTTACTCGGCCAGGTTCTGCTGTCGTGGCACAATATCGCTTACTACCAGTCTTTGATGCGACGTATGCGTGCGGCGATCTTGGCTGGCAGGCTTGCGGATTTTCGAGCTGAGTTTCTTGCAAATCTGCGCAGCTAACGGCGGCGATTATTGTCTTCGCGCGGCGGCGGGGGCGGCGCAGGCACTGCCGCGTTGCAGCCAAGCGCCGCGCCATAGCCACGCAAGAAAGTGCGACGCTGCGAGCCCATGGCGAGCGCCTGCGCGTATTTTTTGTCGCGCCGGTTCGCGCCGGAGAGACGCCGCACCCAACCGCGATACGGTACGAGTTCGTTCGCAGCCCCTGCAACTTCGCCGACGACATAATCGCCGACATAGTCAACGGCTGCATCCGTTGTGCGCTCGCGGAAATTTTCTTCTGGCCCGGGCTGATAATTTTCTTCGCCCAGCACTGCATCAAGCCGGCCAATCTCAAAAAGCACAGCGGGGCAGCCTTCGCGCAGCGAGTCCGTTTTATAAGGCCAGCCAATGTCGCGGACGACTTCAGGAATTTCCGGACGGACGAGCCCAACATCCCTCAAGGGCTGCACAGCCGCGGCGACGACAGCGTTATCGTGCTGATCCTGCTCGCCTTCACCGCGCGTGACGCAGGATGCCGCTCCGAGCGCCGTAAGCAAGGCTGCCGCAAGATGTGCGATTTTCATGGCAAGTTCCGCTTCGACCCACTGAAGAATGCCGAAACTGGGGGATTTGCGCAATCGCTCGCGCTCGGCGGCGCATTTGCGGTAGGACGTGAGGATGCTGCCGATTGAGTCCGTTCTGCCGGACATCAAAAACGCTTTGGCGCGCGCAAATTGCGCCGTTTTGGCCGCGCCGCCTGGTGCGGGTAAAACGACACGCGTGCCGCTCGCATTGCTCGATGCGCCCTGGCGCGGCGACGGTAAGATTATCCTCCTATCACCCCGGCGGATCGCGGCGCGCGCGGCTGCGGCGCGGATGGCGCAAGCGCTCAACGAGCGCGTCGGCGACACGATTGGATTTCGCGTGCGTTTGGAGAGCCGCGTCTCGGCAAAAACGCGCATTGAGATCGTCACCGAGGGCGTGTTCACGCGGATGATCCTCGATGATCCTACGCTCGATGGGGTGGCGGCGGTTTTATTCGATGAATTCCACGAGCGCAGCCTTGACGCCGACCTGGGCATTGCGCTCGCACGAGATGCGCAAACCGGCTTGCGGGAAGATCTCCGCATCCTCGTCATGTCAGCGACGTTGGATGTTGCACGGATTTCAGCTCTGCTGGGCGATGCGCCCGTCATCGCGAGCGAAGGGCGCATGTTTCCCGTTGATGTGCGTTACCGGCCGCGCGATCCGCGCGGGCGGATAGAAGACGCTGCTGCGAGCGCGGTGCGTGCGGCCCTTTCCGAGGAAAAAGGTTCAGCGCTGGTTTTCTTGCCGGGCGCGCGCGAGATCGAGCGTACGGCCGTATTGCTCGAGGGCGTATCCGCCGATGTTCTTCCGCTTTATGGGGCGCTCGATCCGCGCGTGCAGGATGCAGCGATTGCGCCGGCGCCGGAAGGGCGGCGCAAAGTCGTGCTCGCGACATCGATCGCGGAGACGAGTTTGACGATCGAAGGCGTGCGGGTCGTCATCGATTCCGGTTTGGCGCGTGCGCCAAGATATGAGCCGGGGATTGGGCTTTCTCGTCTCGAAACCGTGCGCGCGAGCCAAGCATCTATCGAGCAACGTAAAGGCCGTGCGGGCCGGCTTGAGCCAGGCGTTTGCATTCGCTTGTGGGATGAAGGCGAAACGCGCGCGCTGCCTGCGTTCGCACGGCCGGAAATTCTGGACGCGGACCTGACATCGCTTGGGCTCGATCTGTTGGCGTGGGGCGTTTCCGATCCTTCTTCTTTGGCGTGGCTCGATCCGCCGCCGCGTGCTGCGTGGGAGGAAGCCGTAGAAACGCTCAATCGCCTTAGCGCGCGCGATCAAGATGGCCGATTGACAGAGCATGGCGCGCGGCTTGCGCGTATTCCGCTCACGCCGCGTTTGGCGCATATGCTTATTGCATCGGGCGAACCATTGCTTGCGGCGCGTATTGCTGTGCTGCTCACGGAACAGGGCCTTGGCGGGCGTGATGCTGACATTCGTGCGCGCTTGCGGCGCTTTAGCGAAGAACGTGGCCAACGCGCCGAAGCGGCGCGGCGCTTGGCGGATCGATTGGCGCGTTTGGCAGGCGAAGGCGTGGACAAAATCGATGTAGAGCACGCGGGCATTGTGCTCGCGAAAGCGTTTCCTGAGCGCGTCGCAAAGGCGCGTGGGGTCGGGCGTAGCGATTTTCTGATGGCGAGTGGTCGTGCAGCCGGCGTCGATGAGGCAAATC
Organism: Caulobacterales bacterium; assembly: GCA_040507435.1. Classification (GTDB taxonomy): domain Bacteria; phylum Pseudomonadota; class Alphaproteobacteria; order Caulobacterales; family Aquidulcibacteraceae; genus JBEVOS01. Next base: position 7,775 of record JBEVOS010000244.1, read on the forward strand.
CTCTGGCGCGCGAAACCTATGTCGTGATTGCAGACGCCAGCGGCCGCGCAGATCGCGCAAACATTCTGGCGGCGGCGCCAATCTCGATAGCAGATATAGAGGCTTTGTTCGACGATGAGATCGAGACGCGCGCTAGCGTGACGTTTGATGCAGCGAGCGGCGCTGTGCGTGGGCGTCGTGTGCGGCGGCTTGGGAAAATCACGCTGAGCGAAGGGCCGCTCGCTGACATATCCGCATCCGATATCGAGGATGCGCTGCGCGACGCTGTGCGCCGCGAAGGGTTGGGGATTTTACCCTGGGATGAAGATGCTTTGCAAACACGCGCGCGCATCGCGATCATGCAGGCGCGAGACGATCAGGAACTATGGCCGCCGATGGATGACGCCGCTTTGCTGAAGCGGCTTTACGATTGGCTGCCTGTGAAAGGCGTGAAGCGCCTTTCGGACTTCGACGGAAAGATCGGTCCCGCGCTCATTGGGCTTTTGAGCTATCCGCTGCGGCGCGCGATGGATATCGAAGCGCCAGCTTTTTTTGAAACGCCGGCGGGTTCGTCTCTGCGCATCGATTATACCGCGCCCGGCGGTCCTGCGCTCGATGTGCGGGTGCAAGAGATGTTCGGCGTGAGCGAGCATCCGCGGGTGGCGGGAGGCGTGCTCACATTGCGTTTGCTCTCACCGGCGCATCGGCCAGTGCAGACGACGGTCGATATTCTCAGTTTTTGGCGCGGCTCGTACGCATCTGTGCGTGCGGAAATGCGCGGGCGTTATCCGAAGCATCCTTGGCCGGAAGATCCATTGAGTGCTGCGCCGACACGCCGGGCGAAGCCGAAAGGTACGTGATGCAAACGCCAACACGCGACGACGTTCTTGCTGCAGCGACGCGCATCGCGGACATCGTTACCCGCACGCCGCTGCTTCGGAGCGATGCGCTCGACGAAGCGACAGGCGCGCGCGTTTGGGTCAAGGCGGAGAATTTGCAGGGCGGCGGCGCGTTCAAGCTGCGAGGCGCTATGAGCAAGATTTCTGCGTTGACCGCAGATGATCGGAAAAATGGCGTTCTCGCGTTCTCGTCAGGCAATCATGCGATCGCCGTGGCTATGGTTGCGAAGTATTTTGGAATTCCAGCGGTCATTGCGATGCCCGGTGATGCGCCGCTCGCAAAAGCAAATAAAGTGCGCGCGCTCGGCGCCGAGATTATCGCTTATGATCGTGTGCGCGATGATCGCGACGCTATTTTTACGCAGCTTGCGCGTGATCGGGCTTTGCCGCTAGTGAAGCCGTTCGACGATCCGCTGGTCATGGCCGGGCAGGGTACGATTGGATTAGAGATCGCCGCAGAAATCGTTCCCGATATCGTGCTTGCGGGCGCGAGTGGCGGGGGGCTTGCGGGCGGCATCGCGATTGCTTTGCCCGATGCGCGCGTTTTCGCGGTTGAGCCAGAAGGGCATGATGATCTCGCACGTTCATTGGCCAAGGGTGAGATTGTCGCAAATGCGCCAGGCGTTCGCTCCATCTGCGATGCGCTCATGGCGGATAAGCCAAGCACTTTGACGTTCGCCGTCGCGCAACGCCATCTCGCGGGCGCGATCACGGCATCAGACGAGACGGCGAAACGCGCGATGCGGTTTGCGTTTCAGGAACTCAAGCTTGTGCTTGAGCCGAGCGGCGCGCTGGCGCTTGGCGCGCTTCTGGACGGCGCTGTCGATGCGCGCCGCAAGACGGTTGTTGTGGTCGCGAGCGGAGGCAATGTAGATGCGGCGCAGTTTGCGCGGATTATTGATGCTCAGTAACGGCCGCGCCGCAAATCTTGCTCGATCGTGATGGATTCTGGGCGGCCGGACAGACGATGCCGGTAGACCTGCAAATTCTCCATCACACGCTGCACGTAATTGCGCGTTTCGGCGAAGGGAATTTGCTCAACCCAGTCTACGACATCGACGTTCGGTGAGCGCGGATCGCCCCAATCGGCGATCCACTCGCGGGCGCGGTTCGGCCCTGCATTGTATGCGACGATGGCGAGCACATAAGAGCCGCCGAACTGATCGACGAGATCGCCCAAATGGCGTGCGCCAAGCGTGACGTTGTAATCTGGATCGTTAATCAACGCCGCCGTTCCGCGGAACTCCATGCCTTCTCGTTGCGCTTGCAAACGCGCCGTGGCGGGCATCAGTTGCATCAGGCCGCGTGCGCTTGCGGAACTGACGACACCGGCGTCGAACTCGCTTTCCTGGCGGATGATGGCATGCACGAAAGCCGGTTCGGCCGAGCGGCCAGTGCGTGCCCCCTCGGGCAAATCGAGCACCGGGTAAGCGGAATAGCCAGCGACCACGCCGCGAAAAAGGCCTGATTTTGCATTGCGCAGCGCTGTACGGGCGTAGGCGCGCTCGCGGGACATTTGCGCTAGCGCTTCGATTTCCTGTGGATCGTCGAGCGTGTCATCAAGATGGTAGGCGATCGCTTCATAATCATCGCGATCGCCCGCTTCAGACACCGCGCGAAAGGCGCGAACGTGTTCGGGATTTTGGAAACGCGCACGCGCTTCCGTATACACGACCGGCGTCATCGGCAGTGATATCGCGCCCCCGCCGCTCTTCGAGGCTGCGAGTTGGCCATAATAGGTGTAGCTGTACTGCGCAGCTTCACGGAAACGCGCCTGCGCCTGATCACTTTGGCCCATCGCGCGTGCGGCTTCAGCTTGCCAATACAGCGCGCGCGATTTCGATACGGCTGACGATACATTTTCGGACAGATGCGCAAAATGTTCGGCAGCGCGTTGCGGGTTGTTTTGAAAGCGCAGCGCGATCCAGCCCGCGAGCCATTCTGAATCGGCGAAGCTTTCGCCGCTGGTCAGTCCGTGGTTGCTGACGAGCTGATAGGCGAGCGTGCGCTGACCGGTGCGCAACGCGCGGGGCACGTACAAGCGCTTTTCCTGAAAGATGTCCGCGCGCGCTGCTGCGGGCGCCGCTGCGCCATTGATGCGCGCCGCGATGACCATCGCGTCTTCGGGGCGACCGGAACGGCGAATGTAGCGGGTGCGATCATATAAAAGGCCAGGATCGCCGGCGCGTGAGGACGGCACGGAGTCAACCGCCGCTTGCAGGCCTCGCCTCTGGCTGGTTTGCAGCGCAACGCGCGCATTGGCGAGCGCCCGATCAGCTGAGGAAACGCGTGGCAGCAAAGCGCGCGCATCTGTGCGGCTACCGCGCCATAACAGCGCGTCAACGCGCGCTGCGTAGTCGTCCTGGCTGAAGACGCTGGAGAAATTCGCGATCGCTTCGCTTTCGCCAATTTCGCTGAGTTCATCCGTACGATAGGCGGCGCGCGCCAGGCGGTTGGCTTCTTCGCGTTCTCCGACGGTTTTCTTTGCGATGGCGTAGGCGATCCGTCCGTCGCCTGTCTGCGGGCCGCCATGCGCATCGAACCATGCAATGCGATCGCGCGCGGAAAGCGGCGAGGTGAAGATGGCTTTTTCGGCGCGCGCCGTCATCGCGCCGCGGCTTGGCCAGCCTTGCAGGGTGTCGAGCGCTTCGGAGATGGCGCCGAATTCGAGGGGAGCGTCCTGCGCGGCGGCGTAACGCCATTGCAGAATGCGGCGCACGAGCGGATCTCGTGTGGAATCCCGGTACATGGCTAGGGCAGGCCAGTCGCCGGAATCGGACGCGGCGACCCCGCCGCGCAGCCGCATCATTTCGGAAGCGGACGGCATGGCGGGGCGCGCCAGCGAGACCTGCTGAGCCTCCTGCGCGGCCGCCACGGTTGGCGACATGCTTCCAGACGAGGCCACCAGCAGAAGACCTGAAACGACAGCGAGCGACGCTGCGCGAATCCACCCCCCGTCCTTCATTCCATCCTCCGCTTGCCGGCGCCCGCTGCGCCCGCCTAAGTTCCGCTGCTCCGCGCCGGCTGGCCGGGCGAGTCGATTCTGCGGCAGGATCGACCAAACTTCCACCCGTTGTCTCACAGAGGCTCTATGTTTTCCGGCTCCATACCGGCTCTCATCACACCACTCCGCAACGGAATCGTAGATGAACGCGCCTTTCAAGACCTTGTCGAATGGCAGGTGAAGGAAGGTTCATCGGCGCTTGTACCGTGCGGGACGACGGGCGAATCGCCCACGCTGAGCCATGATGAGCACCGGCTTGTGGTTCGATTATGCGTCGAGGCAGCGGCGGGCCGCGTGCCTGTGATCGCAGGCGCAGGTTCGAACTCCACGGACGAAGCGATTGATCTTACACGCTTCGCCAAGGAGGCGGGCGCAGCCGCCGTACTGTCGGTGACGCCCTATTACAACAAGCCAAGCCAGGCGGGGATGATCGCGCACTTCCAGGCGATTGCGGAATCCGCTGACATTCCCGTGATTGTCTACAACATTCCCGGCCGCTCCATCGTCGACATGAACTCTGCGACGATGGCCGCGCTCGCGAAAATTCCGAATATTGCGGGTGTAAAAGATGCGACCGGCGACATGGACCGTGTGCCGGAATTGGCGCGTTTATGCGGGCCGGATTTCGTTTTGCTGTCGGGCGATGACACGAGCGCACTCGGCTTCAACGCGATGGGCGGGCGGGGCTGCATTTCAGTGACGGCGAATGTGGCTCCGCGCCTTAACGCGCAAATGCATGCGGCTTGCCTCGCAAACGATTATGACAAGGCGCGCGAGATCAATGACCGTTTGGCGCGTTTGCACGCGGCGCTGTTCATAGAGCCAAGCCCTGGCGGCGTGAAATATGCTGGATCGCTGCTTGGCCTCTGCACGGAAGAGGTCCGGCTTCCTATCTTGCCTGTCACCGAGCCGACCAAGGCGATTATCCGCGAAGCGATGGCTGACGCGGGCCTGTTGAATTGACGTTGTTATGACCGAGAAGAAAGAACAGCCGCGCAAGCTTATCGCTGAGAACCGGCGCGCGCGTTTCGATTACGCGCTCGAAGACACGTACGAGGCCGGCATCACGCTTGTCGGCACCGAAGTGAAGATGCTGCGTATGGGCCGCGCCAATATCGCGGAGAGCTATGCAAGCCCAGAGCGTGGAGAGCTTTATCTCATCAATGCGGATATTCCGCTCTATCCGCCCGCAGGACAATTCAATCACGCCCCGCGCAGGCCGCGTAAGCTGCTCGTGAAGAAGCGCGAGCTTTACAAGTTGATGGGCGCTGTCGAACGTGAAGGGCGCACGATTGTGCCGCTCAAGCTCTACTTCAACGCACGCGGCCTCGCGAAGCTCGAAATCGCGATCGCCAAGGGCAAAAAGGCGGTTGATAAGCGCGCGACGTCGAAGGATCGCGACTGGAAACGCGATCAGGCACGGCTGTTGCGCGATCGCGGCTAGGGCAACAGCGCGCGGGCTTGCGCAAAGACCGCTTCGAACATTTCCGCGGTAAGACGGCCCGTATTCGTGTTGTAGCGTGAGCAATGATAGCTCGACAGCAGCGTACGGCCTCTGGGCAGCTCAGCCTTTGCTCCGTGACCGAACTTCGCGAAGGACGGTTTGAGGCCATGCGCGCGCAGCACGCTGTCATGCGCGATGGAGCCGAGCGCTAAGATCACTTTGAGTTTTGGAAGCGCATCGAGCCGCGCGGATAGGAATTGGCGGCAGGTTGCGATTTCAGCGGGCGTCGGTTTGTTTTCCGGCGGCGCGCAGCGCACAGCGTTTGACACCATCGCATCGATCAGCGTGAAGCCGTCATTCGGATCGGCGCGATACTCGCCCTGCGCGAAGCCGAACTTTTTGAGCGTGGCGTAGAGAAGGTCTCCCGCGTAATCGCCCGTGAACGGCCGGCCCGTGCGGTTCGCGCCGGTACGTCCTGGCGCTAGCCCCGCGATCAGAAGCCGGGCGTTCGCTGGGCCGAAAGACGGAGCAGGGCCGTTGAACCAGTTCGGCTCCTGCCGCGCGTTCTCTGCCCGATAGGCGGCGAGGCGCGGGCAGAGCGGGCAATCCTTTGGGGGTTCAGAAATGACGGGAGCGGCGGCGGGCGCCATGATGGGGCATGCCTTCTGAGAAGAGGAAAATCGCGCTGATCGCGCTCGGAACGAACCTGCCTTATCGGGGGCTTTCGGGCGCGGCGCTACTGGATGCGGCGATCGGCGAATTGGCGCGGCGCGGGGTGGCAGCGCTGGTGCGGTCTTCGGTTCACGAGACGGCGCCCTGGCCGCCCAGCGATCAACCGGTATATGCTAACGCCGTGATTGCGGCGGATCCCGGCGATTATGACCCACAGGCTTTGCTAGCATTGCTTCTCGGCGTGGAGCGCGATTTCGGGCGGGAACGGCGCGAGCGCTGGGCGGCGCGGACGCTTGATCTCGATCTGCTCGATTATGACGGGCAAATTATTGAAATTGAAGGACTTTCTTTGCCTCATCCCCGGCTGCACGAGCGCGCATTCGTCCTCGCGCCTCTCGCCGAGGTCGCAGGGGATTGGCGCCATCCAATTAAACTTCAAGATGCAAGTGAGCTACTGGCGGGAATACTGCTGAACAACCCAAGTTAGCTACCTCTTAGGCGGAGGCGGAGGCGGAGGCGGAGGCGGAGGCGGAGGCGACGGAGGAAAACCACCGCTCTCTTTAATTGATCGCCTAGTTGGAGGTGGAGTTGGTGGTGCCGGCGGGAGCGGAGTTCGACTCATGTCAAAGAGGAATATCGCACAAAATACGGTTAGTCGCTTAGAAAGTGACGTCGCGGAATATGTGGTTGGTCTCGCGCACGACCATCTAAAGGCACAGCAGCAAGCATCGACAGCACTCGATGGCCGAGCTGCGCAATCAACAGTATTTCTTTTTGCTTCAGCTGCGGTCACCGGGTCATCGGCGCTCAATATTCTGGCTTCATTGCCGATGGTCGCGTTGTTTATTTCGCTTTCATCTTCGTTGTTTCTTCTTGGCGCAGTTTTT
>JBEVOS010000249.1:0-11726 GCA_040507435.1 Caulobacterales bacterium
GTTTTGCGAAGCCTTCTTCGAGCGTCTTGATCGTGCTGGGCACAGTTGCGGGCACAAGGTGAAATCCGATGAGGCCGTCCGCGACTTCACCCGTCATACGCACATTGAGCGGCGTATCGGCGCCAATGTAGACGGGAATGTCCGCCAGGGGATGCATGATGTTTTTGAGCGGTTTGCCGAGGCCTATCGCGCCGGGGCCGCGATAGGGCAACTCGATTTCCTTGCCATGGTGTTCGACATATTCGCGCCGCCAGGTCTTTTTCAGAATCGCGACTGTGTCGCGTAAACGCAAATTCGGCTTGCCCCAAGGCCTGCCAAGCCAACCTTCGACGATTTGTGGCCCTGATACGCCAATGCCCAAGCGCATGCGTCCACCGCCTGCGAGCGCATCGATGGTTTGCGCGGCCATCGCGAGCGCTGTTGGCGTGCGCGCGTCGATGTGTGCGATCGAGGTGCCGAGTTTAATTCGCTTGGTGTGCGCCGCGATAAAGGCGAGCGGGGTGAGCGCATCCGAACCGTATGTTTCAGCGGTCCATACCGTATCGTAGCCGAGCTCTTCCGCTTTTTGGATGAGTGGAATGGGCAGGGAATAATTCGTGCCGCCTGGGCCAGCCCCGATCGCGAGCTCCATCTCTCACTCCCGCATTTTCATTGTGAGTGAGTTGAGCGCAGGCTCGATGCTCCGTCTAGCGCTTTCGAATTTGTCCTGGCGCTACGCTGCGGCTTGCGCGGGAGCGGCTCCAAAAATGAGCGGCAAGACTGTACATGCCCATGACTGGGCCCATAGCCAAAGGCGAAAGGACGCGTTGCGGGCCCTTCAACGGAGCGCGTCATTGCTCGCGCCCCACAAAGAAATGACGACGGATTCACCTGCGCGAAGTGTGACGCCGTCCATTTCCACGTCCTTCTTCACAAGCCGGAACGTGTTCACAAACGTGAATTGCGCGAGCATGTTGCCGACGATTTCAGGAATTTTTGATGGATCGTTTCGCATTGTGTCTTGGAGCGTCTCGTTTGCAGCAAGATGGCGAAGCGCTAATTTGCTTCAAGCGTCATCGTTGCCGTTGTGGTCGTTACACCATCGCCGGATTTCGTCCAAAGTTCCAGATCGATGCGTTGCACGCCATTTTCTTCGTGGCGCTTCAGCACCTTGCCGCCGCATGACATCGGACCAGGGTAGACAGGCCTGCGGTAGCGTACTGCAAAATCCGTGATGGCCGCGTATTCGCGTGGAATCCAATTCGTTACGGCTTGTGTCATGTAAGCGAAGACGAGCCAGCCATGGACAATGACATCTGGAAAGCCCTGTGCTTTCACATGGTCCTGATCCCAATGTACGTTCGTATAATCGTCCGATGCGCCGCAGTAACGAACAATCGCCGCGCGATCGATATGGACCGCCAGAACCGGGATTTGATCGCCTTCAACGGGCAACGCGAATTGAGACGCCTGCTGGGACATGATGCGCCTCAATGAAAATTGACGGAGACGACGCGGATATTTGAAACCTTCTCGCTGTTTTCATTCGTGAGAGCGATTTCGACCGCTTGAAACACAAGTGGACCGTTTGCGCCTGCGCGTGTGTAAGCGTCGGTAAAACGCGCTTGAGCGGTGATGATATCGCCGGCTTTGATCGGGAGATAATTTTTCACGACATCGTCGCTGTGCAGAAAACGTTTTAGCGGCAGGTTTAAATCGAAGAGGTCAGGAGTCAGCGCCAGCTGAACGAATGTCGAAACGTAAGTTGGCGGTGCGATGATTACGCCAAAGCGCGATGCTTTCGCGTAATCGACGTCGAGATAGAGCGGGTTTGTTTCGCCGATCGCTTTCGCAAATTTAATGAGCGCGCCTTGCTCAACTGTTTTTGAAATAGGCGGCCCCTCACGGCCAATGCGGCCGCGGAGGCGTTCTAGAATGGCGTCGATCTCATTGTTCATGAGTTCACCAATCGGTCAGATTTCTAGCGCTTATTGCGCGCGGAACGCCGAGACTTCTTCAGCTGTCAGCGAGACACTTGAAATATCCATTTTTGCCGATCCCTCAATAATCTCGCGGGAATGAGAAACGTAGAGGAGCGTGCGGTTCGCGGGATCGACAATGCGCCGTACGGCATTGCGCTTGAAGAACGGACTTAAGCGCTGGCTGAACACTTCTTCACCGGAGCGATCGGCGGCGGCGCGCGAGAGATCGATTGGTCCAATGCGCTGGCATGATATTGCGGAATTGGAAGGGTCTTCAAACCAATTGCCTTGCCGCATGCGATCGAGAACCCCGCGCTCGAAATACGCCATATGGCAGATGACGTTCGGAATTTCAGGATCGGGGATGGCTTCGATCTTGATCTCGTTGCCGAGCAGATCATTGGAGAAGGAGCCGACTTCGTTTTCTCGCGGCCCGCATCCTGCGAGCAGGAAGAGTGTGGCCAATCCGGCGATAAATATACGCATTTAGGGCTGCCCCGGTTTCAATTCGACAAATAAGCCTTCAGCTTCTGCGCATAGCACATCACCGTGGCGCAATTCGCCACGAATGAATCGCTTGCGCCCTTCTTCGCGTTCATACCATCCGCGCACGGTCAGTTCGGGGCCGACGGGCGTGATCGAACGAAAGTCGACATGAAGGTAAGCGGTGCGAGAGCGTGGGCGGGCGCCTGAGTTTGCCAGCCGCCCGAGCACTTCGTCGAAGAGAAGCGGAATTGCGCCGCCATGCACCGCGCCATTGCCGCCGAGATAGTAGCGCCCGAACGTTACGGTTCCGCGCACGCTGTTACGATCACCCTCCTGCACGATGAAGCGGGGCGACATGACTTGCCCGCGGCCCGGCAAATCCATGCGGTGCGCGAAGAATTGTTCGCGTTCGCCAACCGCGAAGGCGGAGAGTTTTTGTGACCATTTGCCGAGGTCTTGGCTCAGCTCTTCCATTGTCGCCTGATCTGGCGCTGCTGCGGCGACTTTATCGAGAAAGCCGCGTAGCGCTTCAATCATAACGCCGAAAGCCGCGCCGCCCGGCTTATCCGGGTGTTGATCGCTCCATGCATCGATAAGCGGGAACCCGCCGGGCTCTTTAGACAAAATAACGCTCCGTGTTCAGAGCCTATTGAGCCCGGCTTTACGCGTTAGCGCAATTGCAGATCACGTCTCAGGTGCGTGCGCGGATTTTCCGGTTGTACCACGAACGCATTTCACCGGGCCGAGGCGTCAATTTTAGGTATGCGCGCGCTTGGTCATAATGTTTGCGCGTGACGTCAGGTACGCTGGAATCATCGCGCTTATACTTTTCATATTTTTTCTCGCGCGCGAGAACGTAACTTTCGATTACGGCTTCATCGCTCAGAATCTCTGCGGAGCAATTGGCGATCACGGCGCGCAGGTCGACCCAGCGTTCACCGTCCTCCACCATGCAGCACACTCGCGGGTCGCGCTTGATGTGCTGGACCTTCGCCGATTTGCCGATTGTGTCGGTATAGAAGGAGCCGTCTTTCCACACGAACCAAAGGGGAGTCATGAATGGCTCGCCAGATTTGCGCGTTGTGGCCAGGATCAGCGTCAACGCGCTGCCGAGATAGTCGTCGAGTTCTTGACCTTCGAGGCGAATGCCCATGCTGATCTCCTTCGCTGGCTTGTCTTAAACCGGAGGCTAGGCGGCGCCAAATTCTCGCGATCAGGCGTGGGTATGGCCGCGGCGCACGGATGGTTTATCTTGGGCACGATGACCTCCGCGCGCACCGATTCTGGCCCAAATGCCGAGCCATGGGAGCCAGGCTTCCACGCCGATCTCGAAGATAGGCTTGCGACGCGTCTTGATCCGATTTCGGCGCTGCAAAGCTGGGAGCATCAGCCAAGCCATCTCTACACCATCGAGGCGGTGCTGACGCCGGAAGCGCCTTCGACATCCGCCGCTGTGCTGATGCCAATCGTGCGGCGGCCGGAAGGTTGGACTTTGCTGCTTACACAGCGCACCGCGACGATGCCGACGCATGCGGGCCAAGTGGCGTTTCCCGGAGGACGGCGCCAGGCCGAGGATCAGACGCCAATCGATGCGGCGCTTCGCGAAGCTTTTGAAGAAACGGGAATTCCACAAAATTTGCCGCGCGTAATTGGCGGGCTGCCGCAATTTCTCACCGGCACGAATTTCATGATCACGCCTGTCGCCGCGTTTCTTGAGCCGGGATTTCCGCTTGCGCCCGATCCGCGCGAAGTAGACGAAGTGTTCGAAACGCCCCTTAGCTTTTTGTTCAACCCGGCGAACCATGAAAGGCGTTCGGCAGTGTTTCAGGGCGTGGAGCGATCATTCTACGCGATGCCGTACGGGAGGCACTACATCTGGGGCGTGACCGCTGCGATCATTCGCGGCCTGTATGAGCGGCTTTATTTGTGAGCGGATCTATCACCCACGCAGCGTGGTTTAATGCGCCAGAGACGCGCGCGGTGATTGGCGCATTGGATGCTGTGCGGCCGGGCGGCGCGCGCTTCGTCGGCGGATGCGTGCGCAACACGATTCTCAATCAGCCGGTCGATGACATCGATATCGCGACGCAGATTTTGCCCGATGATGTTGTTGCGCTTGCAAAGGCGTCCGGATTTGCTGCTGCGCCAACCGGCATCGAGCACGGCACGGTGACGGTGATCTGCAATCACAAGCCATTTGAAGTGACGACGCTGCGGCGCGATGTTTCAACCGATGGGCGGCGCGCGACCGTGGCGTTCACCGAAAGCTGGGATGAGGACGCGCAACGGCGCGATTTTCGGCTGAATGCGCTTTACGCAGACGCATCGGGCGCGCTGCATGATCCAACTGGCGGCGGGCTCGACGATGCGCGGCATGGCCGTGTGATTTTCATTGGCGATGCGCATCAGCGTATTCGCGAAGATTATTTGCGGATCATGCGGTTTTTCCGGTTTCATGCCTGGTACGGCAAAGGCGAGATGGATTCAGAGGGGCTGAAAGCCTGCGCGGATTTACGCGAGGGGCTCACCACTCTTTCTGCTGAGCGCGTTTGGAAAGAAAGTAAAAAGCTGCTCTGGGCTTACGACCCTCGCGCTGTGTTGGACGCAATGGAGGCAAGCGGCGTTCGCGCCATCGTTTGGCCGGAGAGCACTCATGTCGCGCGGCTTGAACGGCTGATCGCGATTCAAAGCGAACTTTTTGTTGAGGCGGATGCGATGACGCGGGTGGCGTCTTTTCTTGCATCACAAGATGATGCGCGCGCGCTGTCGCGGCGGTTGAAAGTTTCGAATGATGAGCGTGCGCGGCTCGTTGCGGCGCTGGGTGATGAGGAAAAGATCACGAGCTTCATGTCGATGCGCGAGACGCGGCGCGCGCTCTACAAGCTCGGGCGGCAAGCGTTCGAAGATCGCGTGCTGATCGCCTGGGCGGATGATCCAAAAGATAAAACTGCGCCGCAATGGCGTGCGCTTCTGGCGCTTGCTGAGAGCTGGACGCCGCCGGCGTTTCCGCTTACCGGCGATCAAGTGATGGCGGCAGGCGTGCCGATGGGGCCGCTGATCGGCAAAGTGCTGAAGGAAGTAGAAACTTGGTGGATCGATGCGGATTTTCCGGATGATCCCTTGGCGCTCGCCGAGCGGCTTAAGGCTGTCGCGCAAGCATTGTCTTAGGCAATTGCGGCAGCTTCAATTTGCGCACCCATTTGCGCGCCGGCTCCTCGATAAAGATGTAGGCTAACGCCGCCGCAGTCGTGCAGGCGATGAAGACGCCGGCGACAGCGGCGATGCGCACCATGAGCGCCGACTCATCCGTGACGCCGAGTTTTTCGAGGCCATGGAACCACACGATATCGATCGGCAGATGCAGCATGTAGAGCGCGTAGGACGCTGCGCCGAGGAAAACGAAATTCTTGCCAGCCATTGGCGCGTCGCTCTGCGTGCGTGCGGTTTCAGCAAGGCCGAGAATAAGTCCCGCGAGGCCAAACCAAGCGAGCCCCTCCCACCAATTCAGCGTGACGACGAGCACGGTCCAATAAGCAGATGTAAGAACGAGCGGCCACGCGAAGCGTACGGGGATTGGGCGCGCGCGTCCAAAAGCATACAGCGCAACTCCCATCAAGAATGACGGGATGATGCGCAGCGCACCGATTTGCGCCGTCATTTGCTCGAAGCCTTGACCGACGCCATCGACATAAAGGTGGAGGCGATCGAGCAGCACGTAGTTCGCGAGACACAAAGCCAGCGCAATTGCGAGCGCGATGCCTGGGCGGCTTTTGTGTGAGAGCACCGCTGCGGCGATCAGCGGGAAAGCGAGATAGGCCGCCCATTCAGCGCTGATCGACCAGGATGGGAAATTCCAGCCGACAGCCTCGGTCATACCCCAAGCGTGGATCAGCAGCAGATGCTGCGGCAAGTCGGTCCACTTGAAAGCAGCGGGGTCTCCAACGCCGGCGCCGGTGATGCTGGCGGCGGCGTAGAGCGCGATCATCGCGCCGAGCGCGACGAGGTGTAGGGGGTAAATGCGCGCCAAGCGGTTCTGCAGGAAATGGCCATACCGAAACCGCATCCCCTCGAATTCGGTTAGGTAGACATGGGCGAGGATGAAGCCTGACAGCGTGAAGAAGAGATCGACGCCCATCCAACCGTCAGCAACGAGGCCGATCTGTCCCAGATTGAGACTGAGGTGGTCACGGAAATGGTAGGCGAGCACCCAAAACGCCGCGACGAAGCGCAGCGAAGTCAGGGGGCGGATGTCCTGCGGATAGGGTGCGGCGGCCATGACGCTCGCCCCACGCAAGAAAAAGGCCGTGACCTTGGAGGGGATGTGTTATAACTTGAGTTATAACATTGGAGGCCGTGATGACTGACGAAGAAAAGCGGAAAGGCGTTGCTGAAGCGTCTGCCGCGGGCTTCGACGCGGATCGCGCACCTGCCAAAGCGCCGGGGGGCAAGGGCGGCCCGCTCAAACTGAAAGTCCGCAAGATCGGCAATTCGCTTGGCGTGGTGCTGCCGAAAGAGGTGCTGGCGAAGCTGGGGGCCGCCGAGGGAACGGAGTTGACGGTCGCGGATGCGCCGGAGGGCGTTGTTCTCTCCCATCTCGACGAAGATATTCTCGAACAAATCGAGGCGGGGCGGCGCGCCATGAAGCGTTATCGCAATGCGCTGCGCGAACTTGCGAAGTGAGCGAGCCGCATTGGCTCGGCGCCGAAGCATTGCTGATCATGCACGGCGAGCAATTGGCCGAGCATGGCGGCGGCAATGGCGTGCGCGATCGTGGGCTGCTTGAGTCCGCGATCGCGCGGCCGCGCAATGCCTACGCCTACGGTGAACGGGACATCCTTGCTTTGGCCGCGCTTTACGCGTCGGGCATCGTTCGCAATCATCCATTTGTCGATGGCAACAAGCGAATCGGGTTCCTTGCCGCTTATGCGTTTTTGGCTGTGAATGGGCTAATTCTGGAGGCCGAAGAAGGCGAAGTTGTCGCGATGACGCTTGGTCTTGCCGCCAGCGAAATCGGTGAGGCGGAATACGCAGCTTGGCTGCGCGACAATGTTGAGCCGCGTTAGCCGAGTTTACAGAGCAGCGCGGCGAGCGTCACAGCTTCCTCATCGGTGATCGGCGATAGCGCCTCTTTCATCGCGGGGCCGTAGACCGCCCACATCTTTAAGCGCATGGCGTAGCCCGCATCTGTCAGCACCGCGACGAGGCCGCGCCCGTCTTCCTCGCATTCCTTGCGTTCGACGAGGCCCTCCGCCTCCAGCCGATCAAGGAAGCGGGTGATGTTGTAGCGCTCGAGAAACAGCACTTTCCCAAGATCACGCGGGCGAAGCGCGCCGCCTTCGCGCTCAAGACCCCAGAGCACGGAATACCAATCGAGCCCCGGCAGGCCGGCTTTTTTTAGGTCAGCTTCGACACGCGCGTAGAGCGTGGGCGCGACCCGCTGAACTGCAACCCAAGCGCGTTGGATCTCGTCGGACGGAATCTGATCGTCAGAAATGTGCGGCTCTGCTTGTTGCAATTGCAGCAAACCCCCTTATGTTGCGTTTGCAACAATCTGGGCTCGCCCGCCGCCGATGACAAGTCCGTGCGGCGGCCGATCCAGCCCAAGGCTAGCGCGTTCAGTTCAAAAGGGGAAAGTCTCATGACCCGCAAAGTCGCCGTTTTGGTTGGTTCACTCCGCAAGGAGAGCTTCAACCGCAAAATCGCCAAAGCGTTCGAGAAGATCGCCGGCGATAAGTTGAGCTTTGATTTCGTCGAGATTGGCGATCTGCCTTTTTACAATGAGGATGTGGAAGCGGCGGGCGCTCCGGCGGCGTGGGCGCGCGTGCGTGAGCAAGTGAAAGGCGCGGACGCCGTGTTGTTCGTGACGCCGGAATATAATCGCTCCGTGCCGGGCGTTTTGAAGAACGCAGTCGATGTTATTTCGCGGCCGTACGGGAAAAATAATTTCTCGGGCAAACCCACTGCGGTGATCGCGTCTTCGCCGGGCGCGCTCGGCGGTTTTGGCGCGAATCACCATTTGCGGCAGTCGCTGGTGTTTCTCGATACGCCTGTGCTGCAACAGCCGGAGGCTTATCTCGGCGGTGTCGGCAATTGGTTCGACGAGAGCGGCGCGCTGACGAATGACGGCGGAAAAGACTTTCTGACGAATTTCAGTGCAGCGTTCGTTGCGTGGATTGATAGCCATTCCAAATAAAGAGCGTGACTCTCGGGGTGAGAGATGGCCGGCGTTTACGCGCCGGTCATTTTTATTTCGCGCGTATGAACGCGCGTAAGTTTTAGCAGCGAATATGTTCGCTGTTGCAAAATGGCACGCGATTTTAAGCCGATTTATACTGCAGGCGCTCACAATAGCTCTCGTTCGGCGCGCGCGTATTGCTTTCCGAAATACGCGCAGCCGGCCGCTTGGCAAACGACCGGAGAGCTGACCATGCAAACGACTTTTGAAGACCGCTTAATGTTTCTCATTCTCGCAACGGCTGCTGTGCTGCCGTTCGTGCTGACGACATTTTATCAGGCCGCGCGGATTTTTTAGCTCACGCCGGCGGCGGCTCTGAGATCATCACGTAATTCCCGCAGGTGTCGTCGAAGACGGCGTTGGCGGGGAATTCGCCGCCGGGAGTGGGTGGGGCGAGAAACGTGACGCCAAGTTTCGTCAGCCGGTCATATTCCGCTTGCACATTATCGCAGCCGAGCGCGGTGCAGGGAATTTTGTTGTCGTAAAGGTGCTTGTAATAAACTTGCGCGGCCTCGAAGCCCTGAGGCTCCAACACGAGTTCCGGCGCGTTCGGCTCATCCGGCGGGACGACTGTCAGCCAGAACATGCCGTGCACGGGCACTTTCTGCTTCACGACGAAGCCGAGTTTTTCCGTGTAAAACTTTTCGGCTTTCGCTTGGTCGTTGACCGGAATGCTCGTGAGTACGACTCGGATCATCGATGAAATCCTTTGAAGAGAGGTTGGGCGCGTTGTTCAGACAAATACGAAATTAACGCCAATCATAGAAGCGCGGAGGCGTGCTCATGGCATTTCATTTCAGTCATTCTGGACGATGCGCAGTATCTATCCGGAACTCAGGGCCAAGGTCGCATCGTTTGCCCTGGGTTCCGGGTTCGGCTTCGCCGCCCCGGAATGACGGAGCGGCTACAATTCGCCGGAAGGGACAATTAGGTTCGACACTGATACGATGGCGACAGAGCATTTAGGAGCGCAGAGCGTGGACGCTGGCAGGTTCGTTACTGCGTGGAATAATTTGATGTTCAGCGAGCCATTGGCCTTTGAAAAAGGGTCCGACAAGCGTGCCGCATCGATTTCAGCTCGCTATATGGGCCTCGCAAATAATGGAGGCATCAACTCTTTCCTCACGTGCAGCAATGATTTGGACGCTTCGGAAGTATTGGATTCTTTAGTAGCAATAGGCGCGATGACCGCCGCTAAGGAATTCAGCCAGGTGTTGCGCGGCCTAGGGCACGCGCTTCCTGCCACTTCACAGGAAGAGCGATTTTCCGCGTTAGAGGCGTTGTGGCACAAATCTCTGAACGAACTCGACGTTCTCTCGCTCGAGGCCGACAACGATATCGCCGATGCACTTAAGCGCCACGCTGAACAAAACGCGGCGTTCTACGAAGCACTCGATCCGTGACATGATTGGCATGTTCGCCCACCAGCGCCCAACTAACTTCAAGGCCATCTCGCATGCGGCGGCAGCGAGCTCAGTATCGTTTCGATATTGCCCGCTGTTTTCAGCCCGAACATCGTGCCGCGATCGTAGAGCAGGTTGAATTCCGCGTAGCGTCCACGGCGGATCAATTGTTCGTCGCGATCGGCTTCCGTCCACGGCGTGTTCATGCGCGTGCGCAGCAGCTTCGGATAAATGTCGAGAAATGTTAGGCCCACATCCTGGTTGAACGCGAAGTCCTTCTCCCAATCGCCCGTGTTGTGGTGATCGTAGAAGATGCCGCCAACGCCGCGCGGCTCATTGCGGTGCGGCGCGAAGAAATATTCGTCGCACCATTCTTTATAGCGCTGGAAGTTATCGCCATGCTTATCGCAGGCGGTTTTGAACGCTGCGTGAAATTCCTTCGCGTCGATGAAATCTTGGCTGCGCTGATAATCTTGTGTCGGGTTCAAATCGCCGCCGCCGCCGAACCACCATTTCGTCGTGATCATGTGACGCGTATTCATATGCGCGGCCGGGCAGTGCGGATTGCGCAGATGCGCGATCAGCGACAAGCCGGCTGACCAGAAGCGCGGATCGTCCGCTGCGCCGGCGACGTTCGGGGCGAAATCCTTGGAAAGTTCGCCGTAGACGTTGCTGACGTGAACGCCGACCTTTTCGAAAAAGCGTCCGCGCAGAAAACCGCCAATGCCGCCGCCCTGGTCGCTTGATCCGTCGCCACGCGACCACGGCTTGGCTTCGAATTTCCCTGGGGCGCCGGGATAGAGTTTTTCGTCCGCTTCTTCTTCGAGCTGTTCGAAGGCTGCGAAGAGCTTCTTCTGCAGTTCGAAATACCAAGCGCGCGCGCGCGCTTTCTGGGAGTCCGTGACGCTCATTCCATCCTCTCGAAGCCGCCTGTTTGCCGCATCGCTTCCGCCAAAGCCACGGTTCCTGCCGTCACCACATTGAGCGAGCGCAAACCCGCCCGCATCGGGATGCGGAGGCTGGCGGCCGCGGCTTCATATACTTCCCGCGCCGATCCCGCGCTCTCGCGGCCAAGGATCAGCGTATCGCCCGGCGCGAACGCGAAGTCGTGGAGGCGGGCCGCGCCGTCGGTCTCGATCAGGATGAGCCGGCTTCCGGCCAGTCCCGCTCTGAAGGCGGCGAAGCTGTCATGCCGGGAAATATCCACAGCGCCGGCATAGTCCATGGCGGCGCGCTTTAGGGCTTTGTCGGTCAGCGGAAAGCCGCAGGGCTCGATCACGTCGAGCGGGACGCCGAAGCAGGCGGCGAGACGGATCGCCGCGCCGAGATTTTGCGGAATGTCAGGCTGATAGAGCGCAAGTCGCATGAGACAAAGAATTCCGCGCGGATTGAGGACGCGCCGCGCAAGATCGGCAAGCCGATTCAAGGTCATCGCGTCGAAACGGCGCGACCGGGGCGCTTCCGTTTGACGGTAAACCACGCTAGACGCACCCCGCTGGTGAATCGGGCGAGGATGAGGCGGGGGATGCGCTGCGGCGCTACGCCACGCGAAGTCTCAGTCCGCATCATTTAGCGTGCCGATCGATCCGGGCCCAGGCGCGCCTTGGCTCTTGACGGATTCTGAGGAGAAGAGCGTGGCCG
>JBEVOS010000269.1:0-3539 GCA_040507435.1 Caulobacterales bacterium
CGATGAGCGGTTTATCGAAAGCATGCAGCGCGAGCGCGAAACGGCCCATCCATCGCATCTCGTCGAGCTTTTCAGCTTGCGAGACTTCTTCCGCTCTGCCCGGCGTCCGGTTTTCTACGAGATCGGCGCCAGCGCAAAAGCCACGACCCGCGCCCGTCATCACCATGCAGCGGACGCCATCATCGGCTTTCGCTTCTTCGATTGCGGCGTGAATGTCGTCGCGCATGGATTGGCTGAGCGCATTCAACCGCTCCGGCCTGTTCAGCGTAACAATCGCAACCCTGCCCTGCCGCTCATACCGGATCGCTTCGTAACTCATACGCACTCCTCGCGCGCACAATATGGATTGGGCTCGCAAAGCGCAAAGCTACAAAAACGAATACGGATCTACATCCACCTGAACCCGTACGCTCGACGGGATTTTTACGCGGCTCATCCATGCGGTCATGAAGGCGCTGAGATCGACATTGCGGTCGGCGCGCACGAGGAACCGCCGGCGATGGCGGCCGCGTATCACGGCGAGCGGCGCAGGCGCGGGGCCCCAGACATCGACGCCATCGGATGAGGGCGTCTTTTCGCCCAACGCATTCGCCGCCGCATTCACGGCCTCATCGTTCGGCCCAACAACAACAACCGCCGCTAAGCGTCCGTATGGCGGCATGCCGACGCTTTCGCGCATCTGCGCTTCAGCCGCGAGAAAGCCATCGCGATCCTGCGCGGCGAGCTTCTGCATCACATCTTCATCGGGCGCGTAGGTTTGAATGAGCGCCCTGCCCCGGCGTTCGGCGCGGCCCGCGCGGCCGGCGACCTGGCTCAACAATTGGAATGTGCGTTCGCCGGCGCGGAGATCGCCGCCCTTCAAGCCCGCATCCGCGTCGATCACGCCGACGCAGGTGAGATTTGGAAAGTTATGACCCTTCGCGACGATCTGTGTGCCGATCAATATGTCGATCTCGCCGCGCTCCATGCGCCCAACAATTTCGCGCACGGCTTCGCCATTCGGCGCGGTATCGGATGAGAAGATTTCGACGCGCGCTTGCGGGAAGAGTTCGATAACTTCTTCATGCACGCGCTCGACGCCCGGGCCGATCGAGACAAACGTGTCCGTCTCCAAGCAATTCGGGCACGCTTTCGGCTTCGGCATCGAAAAGCCGGTGAGATGGCAGACGAGCCTTCCGGAATAGCGATGCTCGACGAGCCAGCTTTGCGTTTCCGGCGATTGCATTTTATGGCCGCACGCTTTGCACAGCGTGAGCGGCGCGTAGCCGCGCCTATTTATATAGAGAAGCGTTTGCTCACCGCGCGCCAAAGCTTCGGCGGTCGCGGTAACGAGTTTTGGCGAAAGCCAGCGGCCTTTATCCGGCGGGTCGAGTTTCAGATCGATGAGTTCCACATCCGGCAGAACCGCGATTCCGTGACGCCCCGAGAGCTTTACATGCGCGTAGCGGCCGCTTTGCGCATTGATGAGCGTTTCAAGCGACGGGGTCGCGGTCGCCAGAACAACAGCACAGCCCCCTAGCTTTGCCCTGGCGACCGCAAGGTCGCGCGCGTGATACGCGACGCCCTCATCCTGCTTATAGGAAGGGTCATGCTCTTCATCGACGACAATGAGTGAGAGCTTGGGATAAGGCAGGAAAAGCGCAGAACGTGCGCCAATAATGAGCCGCGCACGCCCGGATGCGATCTCGCGCCATGCACGGCGGCGCGCTTTTTGACCGATGCCCGAATGCCATTCGGCGGGCGTTGCGCCAAAGCGCTTCTGAAATCGCGTCATCACGGCCTGCGTCAGCGCGATTTCCGGCAGCAACACCAGCACTTGATTATCCGGCGCGAGCGCGAGCGCAGCGGCGACGGCCTCGAGATAGACTTCGGTTTTGCCAGAGCCCGTCACGCCATCGAGTAGAACCGCTCGATAATCGCCCGCAGCGACCGCGCCGATCAATTCGTTCGCAGCACCGCGTTGCGACTCAGAAAGGTCTGAGCCGGCGGCTTCGAAATCCGGCTCACCGAAGGGAGGGTCTTCGCTCACTTCGACACGCGCCAGCGCGCTTTGATCTATGAGCGTTTTAACGACTGCTGAAGAAACGCCTGCGCGGCGCGCGAGATCAGACGCGGTTCCCTTCTGTTTCGCGGCCTCCGCGAGCACGCGCGCCCGCGCATCTGTGATCTTGCCGCTGATCGTGCCGCTCGGCTCATACATATTATATGTCGGCGCTGGCAGCAGCGCTTCTGGCGAGCGCACCGTCATCGAGATGAGATTTCCTGGCAGCGTCACAAGATATTTGGCGGCCCAATCGATGAAACGGCGCGACATCTCCGGCACGGGCGGGCCTGGGAGCACGTCTTCGATCGCCTTCAGATTTGCGGCGGCGGGCGCGTTCTTATCGACACGCCACACAACGCCGCGCACGAGCCGCGTTCCGATCGGCGCAATGACATGCATGCCCGCTTCCAGCCCCATGCTGGAAGGCGCGCGATAATCGAACGGCTCGGGCAGCGGTAGCGGAAAGAGAACCGCGACTTTATCGAGCCCGGTCTCGGCGCCCGCCTCCTCCGGCTCATCAAAAAGCGGCGCAGGCGGCTGAGCACGCGTGCGCTTCAAAGCCTCCAGGGCGCGTTGGCGGGAATTCGACATCGAACCGCCTATGTAAGGCGCATTGGGGCGGGAGTGAATCCGCGCGCTGCGGCATAACTTCCTGCGTGTGGAAAGGATTACGCCAGGATTTTCTGCGCATGCTGCGCGCCATGACAGCCGCCGCGCTTCTCGAGGACTTCATCGCCCATCTCCGCGATGAGCGCCGCTTCTCCCCGCATTCGCTTGAAGCCTATCAGCGCGACGTCGCAGCGTTTCTCGGGTTTCTCACCAATCACATCGGTCATGAGGCGGGCGGCGGCGATCTCGCAGCATTGGAGCCGCGCGATCTTCGGGCCTATCTCGCCCATCGCAGGCAGGGCGAAAACGCGCTCTCGGATCGCTCCGTCTCACGCGCGCTCGCGGCGATCCGCGCTTTCTTCCGCTTTCTCGACCGGCGCAAAGGCATTTCCAACACGCGGTTTGGGCTCGTGCGCGGGCCGCGCCTCAAGCGGCTTTTGCCGCGCCCGGTTTCGGAAAGCGCCGCGATCGCGCTCATCGAAGACGCAGGCGCAGACAATGAGCAGCCATGGATCGCGGCGCGCGATGCAGCCATCATTACGCTTCTCTACGGCGCGGGATTGCGGATCAGCGAAGCGCTTTCGCTTACCGGCGCCGATCATCCGCTGCCTGCATCGCTGCGCATTCGCGGCAAAGGCGGCAAGGAGCGCATCGTTCCGATGCTCGATGCGGCGCGTGATGCAATCGCGCGGTATGTCAGCCTTTGCCCGTTCGCGATGACGGCGGATGCGCCGCTGTTTCGCGGCGCGAAAGGCGGGCCGCTCTCTCCGCGCATGGTTCAATTCTTGATGCAACGGCTGCGCGCGCGGCTCGGTTTGCCGCCGTCAGCGACGCCGCACGCGCTTCGACATAGCTTCGCGACGCATCTTTTGGCGCATGGCGGCGA
>JBEVOS010000288.1:0-7796 GCA_040507435.1 Caulobacterales bacterium
CAGTCGTTAACCAGGCTGGCTCCAGCGTGCTGCAAAACTTCATGCGCGCCATTCGCACTCTGCCAGCCACGGCTTGCGTGGCGGCTGGTCTCGCTTTGACCAGCGCCGCCCAACCGGCGCACGCCGACACGCCCGTGGTTCTGGAAGGCGGAAGCGATGACATCCGCGACGCCATCGAGGATTTGCTGCCGGATCGCGAGAAGCCGGAATCGCTATTCGACGCCGAGCGCATTTCAGAAGAAGCCGCCACGCGCGCCGCCGCCTATCTCCGCTCGGAAGGCTATTACCAAAGCGAGGCGCTGCCCGACGCACAGGATAATCCGCCAGAAGCGCGCGTGCGCATAACCCTCGGCCCGCAATTCCACATCGGCCAATCGAGCGTCGTTTATGCAGACCCCGCCCCCGACACGGAAACGCAAGCCGAGGTCACGCAGGCGATTGGCCTTGCCCCGCCCGGCGCGCCGGCGCGCGCGCAAAGCGTGCTGTCTGCTGAGGCAGCCGCGGTCTCCTCGCTGCAATCGGGCGGCTACCCCGATGCGACCGCGCTGGAGCGCCGCGTCATCGTCGATCACGCTACAGCGGAGATGCGCCCGGATTATCGCCTCACCGCAGGCGAACGCGTCCGGCTTGGCGTGTTGCGCGCCGATCCCTCGGAAACGTTTCGGCCGGGATTTCTCGAAGACGTGCGCAATTGGGACCCTGGCGCCTATTATTCGCCGGCCTCTCTCTCGCAATTGCGCCGTGACATCGCAGCGACAGGCGCCGTCTCTCGCGTATCGACCCGCCTCGAGCCAAATCCAACTCAGCCTGGCGTGCGCGATGTCGTTCTCGATATCGAACCCGCCAAACGCCGCTCAACGGAATACGGCATCGGTTTCTCGACAACGGAAGGCGCCGGCTTCGAGGCTGAATGGGCATGGCGCAACGTATCGCGCCGCGCCGATACGCTCACAGTCGATCTAACGCTCAGCGAATTGAAGCAAGGCGTGACCGTCGAACTTGAGCGTCCGCACGCAGCAGGACCCGGGCGCACAATCCGCTACAGCGCCTCTGTCGCGAACGACGACCCCGGCCCCTATACGCGCCAAGGCGCCGCCATCGCTGCGTCGATTGAATCCGCGCGGCGCTTGGAACGCGGCATCAGCTACGGCGTGAGCTTGTCAGCGGATCGCTTCAAGGATTTGAACGGCGAACGCGACGCGATCGTCCTCGGCGCATTCGGCGAAGCACGCCGTGACACGACCGGCAATCCGCTCGATGCACGCGACGGCAAAATGCTCGACGTGCGGGTTGAGCCATCCGTATCGACGGGCGACGCTTCCATCGCATTCCTGCGCGCGCTGGGCGATGCGCGTTACTATAAAAGCTTCGGCGCTGAAGATCGCACCACCATCGCGACGCGCGCGCGGCTCGGTTACGTCTTTCCCTTCTCCGGCAGCGATGACGATATCCCGCCAGATCGGCGTTTCTATGCAGGCGGCGGCGGCTCCGTGCGCGGCTATGATTTCAACTCGATCTATCCGGAAGAACGCAAAGTCATCGGCGCTGTGCCCGGCGGCCAAGCGCTCACCGAAATCACGACGGAAGCGCGCTACCGGCTCGGCGACAACATCTTCAACGGCAATCTCGGCCTTGTTGGCTTCATCGACGGCGGCAACGCATTCGATGACTGGGGCGATGCCACTGAGATGAAATGGGGCGCAGGCTTCGGCGTGCGCTACGACCTCGGCTTTGCGCCATTGCGCCTCGATTTCGCCGTGCCGCTCGATCCAGGACCCGCCGATCCCGATTTCGCGATCTACGTCAGCCTTGGACAATCGTTTTGAAGTTCGCGTTGACCCCCGCAGCGCGGAAAGGCGCGATTATCGCCGCAGCAGGCGTTGCAGCATTCGCAGGCGTATGCGCGATCGTGCTCGGCCCGGCCGCGCCATGGCTGGTTGATAATTTGGCCGATGGCCAGAAAGCCTGGCGGCTTGGGCGTTTGCAGGTCGATGGAGTTTCCGGCGGCGCGCTCTCAGGCTTGCGTGCGCAACGCATCACGCTCAGCGATGAACAAGGCGTTTGGGCGGAAGCGGAAGATGTCGCGCTCGATTGGCGCCCGCTCGCGCTTTTTCTTGGCGACGTGCGCCTCGACAGCGCCGCCATCGCGCGTCTCCATATTTTACGCCAGCCCGTGCTATCCGCGCCGGAAAAGCCGGGCGGCATTTCATTCGATATCTATCTCTCGAAACTCGACGTGCCGCACATCACCCTTGATGAGCCTGTCGCGGGCGTTGCTGCGCTTCTAAAGCTTGGCCTCGATCTCGAAGTCGAAAACGACAAACTTGAACAATTGAATCTCGCGCTGGAACGCCTCGATAACGATGCAGACAGCGCCCTTGTGCGCTTCAGCGATCAAGACGGCCAGCTTCATCTCAATGGCGATGTGACTGGCGCGCCGGGCGGCGTATTCGCGCATTTCCTGGGCGTCGAAAACGAAACCGTTCTACTGCACGCCGAAGGCGCGGGCGATACGCATTCCGGAAATGTCGTCGCGACGGGCCGCATCGGCGATGCGCCCTTGCTCGATGCGCGGCTTGGCTGGCGCGAAGCGGCATGGACATTAAGCGCGCACGCCGAACCGGGCGCGGCGCCTTTTTTCTCGGACATTGTCGCGCGCATCGGCGATACGATCGATATTGATGCGGGCGGCGAACGTGAAGGCGCGTTCCGCGCCGAAGGCCGCGCTCCAAATGCGTCCATCGTGCTCGCGGGAGAAAAAACACGCGGCTGGTCGCTTGATGGCCCCGCGCAACTCACGTTGGAAACGCCGGATCTCGCGCGGCTCGTGCCGGAAACCAATATTGGCGGCGCAGGCGCGCGTTTTACCGGCACGATCAGCAAGCCACGCGATGAAACCACGATTGCGGGAACGCTGTCCGCGCAAAACATATCGCCCGCAGGCCAACGCATCGATCTGGAAGGCCCCGCACGCGTTCGCCTCACGCAAACGCATGTGCGTGTCGATGCGGATTTGAAAGTCGGCGATGGCGCAGCCGAACTTTATCGTGGCGCGGCCCTCACGCTTGATTTCGATTACGACCGTCAACGCAGCCGCGCCGGTCTCACGCGCGCGCGCCTTGATGGCCCTTCGCTGCTCGTCACTGCGCAAGGCTGGTTTGCGAATGGCGATGGCGAATTCTCCGGCGAATGGCGCATTAAGCGTATGCAAGCCGCGTCGGAAATGGTCGAAGGCTCAGCCGCCGGACGCTGGCGGGCGCGCGGCGATCCGCGGCAAGGCTGGATCGCAGCCCTCGATGGACGCGGCGAAAATATGCGCAGCACACAAGACGCTTATGCGTCTTTGATGGGCCCCTCGCCAACGATCGACGCCGCAGCATCGATGAAAGACGGCGTGATCACGATCGATCACGCGCGCTTGCAAGGATCGCAATTACGCGCCGCCGTAACGGGCGCCATACGCAATCAGCAAGCCAGTCTGCGCCTCGAAGCATCCGCGCGCGGCCCGATCAAAGCAGGCGCGGCCACGATTGAAGGCGGCGCCGACGCGACGGGCAGTTTGACCGGCGACATCTCGCGCCCGCGCATCGAAGCACACGCAGCGCTCGCAAGCATGCAGATCGCGGGCATTGCCGTCGATCATCCCACGCTGTCGCTGACGCTGGCGCCGAACGGCAATGCGTATCGCGGCACGGTGCTCGCGGAAGGTCAGGTTTCCGGCCAAGCCTCGCGCGTGCAATCGGATATTCAGCTTGACGACAACGGCGTGGCGTTCCCTGCGCTCGTCGCCGATGTCGCCGCCATGCATGCCGAGGGCAGCGCGCGTTTTTCAAACGCGGGCCCTTCAGCCAATCTCATCGTCGGCGGACGCATCGACAGTTTCGTGCCGGGCGCATCGGGCCAGATCAAAGGCGATGTGGCGCTGACGCCTGATAACATCACCGTTGACGCGTCGCTCTCAAACGCAGCGATCGGCATGTTGCGCATGACGAACGCAACGGTGCAGGCCGCAGGCCCATACGACAACATCAACGCACAATTCGGCATTCACGGCGCGCTCAACCGCGCCTCGCTCTCCTTCGATGGAACGGCGAACATCGCCAGCCGGCGCAGCGAAACAATCGTACGCCTCGAAGGCCAAGGCGCGCTCGCGGGCGCAGCGATGCGGCTCAATGATCCAACGATCGCGCGCATCCGTGACGGCGCAACTGATGTGCGCGTCAACGCGACCATCGACGATGGCCGCCTCGACCTCGCCTACACAAGCAACAATCGCCGCGTGACGATCGGCGCGAATATGAATGGCGCGCCGGTCGCGCCCATCATCGCGATCTGGGGTGAACGCGGCACGGGCCGCATGAGCGGCACGGCGCAATTTGCCGGCAATGGCCACCTCACCGGCGAGATGGACATCACTCTCGACAACGCGCGGTT
Organism: Caulobacterales bacterium; assembly: GCA_040507435.1. GTDB lineage: Bacteria > Pseudomonadota > Alphaproteobacteria > Caulobacterales > Aquidulcibacteraceae > JBEVOS01. The sequence continues at coordinate 4,435 of JBEVOS010000288.1, forward strand.
CGTCAGCCGCAGCAATGAAACCATCAATGGCCGTTTTCAGCTCGATCTGATGCGTGACCGTATCACCGCCAATGTCGATGCACGCTCCAGCGATGGGCTCACCGCGCAATTCGAAGCTGATGCGCCTATCGAAAATTCAACGCGCCCGTTGCGCATCGCGATCGCGCCGCAGCGCTATGGGCGCGCGTCATGGTCCGTGCATGGCCCGGTCGGCGGCTTGTTCACCGCCGCGCGCCTGAACGATCAACGCCTCACCGGCGATGTGAACGGCGAAGGCTCCCTCCGCTTCGGCGCCGGCTCGCTCACCGGCCAAGGCGATATCGCCATTACAAACGGCGATTTCGAAGACAAACTCTCCGGCGTGAAACTGCGCGCGATAGACGCCTCCGTTCACTTCAGCGAAAACGGCGCGCAGATTGAGCGCTTCACCGCCACCGATGGCGGTGACGGCCGCATCACCGCAACAGGCGGCGCCGCCAATCCGCAGCACGGCTCAATCGCAATTCGGCTTGAAAATATTCACCTGGTCGATCGCCCTGACGCACGCGCACGCGCGTCCGGTCAACTCGAACTTAGCTGGCAAGGCGTGAACGCGAAACTCGCAGGGCGCATTCGCTTACTGGAAGGCGATGTCAGCATCGCCGGCAATTACGCCGCCGCCGTTCCGCAACTTGAAGTGATCGAAATCAATCGTCCCAACGTGCCGGATGAACCGATCCTGCCGACAATCGGCGTGTCGCAAAACAATGCTACCCAGCTCGATATCGCCATTGTCGCCCCTGGTCGCATCTTCACGCGCGGGCGCGGCGTGAACGCGGAATGGTCGCTTGATATGCGTCTCGACGGCACGGTCGCCGCGCCGCGCATTTACGGCGCCGCCGAAATCATTCGCGGCGACATCTCGCTCTCAGGGCGTCCATTCGACATTCAAGAAGGGCGTATCACCTTCACCGGTGATCCGATGGAATCGCAATTGCACATCGTGGCTGAACGCGAGACCAACGATCTGACCGCCATCATGCGCCTGACGGGCACAGCGCAAGATCCGGATATCTCGTTCACCTCCCAGCCCGGCTTGCCAGAGGATGAAATCCTCCCGCAAATCCTGTTCGGCCGGAACGTCGAGGATTTGAATGCGCTGGAAGCCGCGCAACTTGCATCCAGCATCGCGCAGCTTTCAGGCCAAGCCTCGTTCAGTATCGCCGATACCGCGCGCCGCATTGCGGGCCTCGACCGCTTCGACGTGCGCCAGGACGATAGCGGCGGTCTGCTCGTTGCGGGCGGCGTCTACCTTACCCGCGATGTCTATCTTGAAGTGGCGCGCAACGGCCTCGGACAAGCGGAAACCACTGCGGAATGGCGTCTGCGCCGCCAACTCCTGCTCATCACCAGCTTCCTGCCCAACAGCGACCAGCGCGTCTCCCTCCGCTGGCGCCGCGAGCATGATTAACCGCCGCGCTTTAGACATTCGGCCCTTCCTTCTATAGAAGGCCCGCCCCAACCAAATCCGCGCCAAGACAATGAAATTCCTCGACCAGTGCAAAATCTACATCCGCTCCGGCAATGGCGGCGCGGGCGCTGTCTCGTTCCGGCGCGAGAAATTCATCCAATATGGCGGCCCTGACGGCGGTGACGGCGGCCGCGGCGGCGATATCTGGATCGAAGCGCAAAACGGCCTCAACACGCTGATCGATTATCGCTTCCAGCAACATTTCAAAGGCAAAACCGGCGGCCACGGCATGGGCCGCAACCGTCACGGCGCCGATGGCGAAAGCATCACGTTGAAAGTGCCTGTCGGCACGCAAGTGCTTGATGAAGATCAGCAAGAAATTCTCGTCGATCTTTCAAAGCCCGGCCAACGCGTCTTGCTCGCAAAAGGCGGCAATGGCGGTTTCGGCAACGCCTATTTCAAAAGCTCCGTGAACCAGGCGCCGCGCCACGCCAATCCCGGTCTCGAAGGCGAAGAGCGCACGATCTGGCTGCGGCTAAAACTGATCGCGGATGCGGGACTGATCGGTCTGCCGAACGCAGGCAAATCGACGTTCCTACGCGCCGTGAGCGCAGCAACCCCAAAAGTCGCCGATTATCCGTTCACGACGCTGACGCCGCATCTCGGCGTCGTCTCACCAGCTGATGGCGTGCGTTTCATCATCGCGGATTTGCCGGGCTTGATCGAAGGCGCAGCGGAAGGCGCGGGCCTTGGCACGCGCTTCCTCGGCCACGCGGAGCGCTGCGCAGCGCTTTTGCATCTAGTGGATGGCACGGAAGAAAAGCCGGGCGCGGCCTACAAGACCGTGCGCGCCGAACTCGAAGCCTACGGCGAAGGGCTTGAAGACAAATTCGAAATCGTCGCGCTCAACAAAGCCGACGCGCTTGATCCCGAAACACTCAAGAAACGACGCGACGCGCTGAAACGCGCCTGCGGAAAAAAAGTCTATGTCGTCTCCGGCGTGAGCGGCGACGGCGTGCGCGAATTGCTGTTCGAAATTTGGGATGAAGTGCAGAAGCGGCGCGTGGAAGATCAAAGCGACGTCGAAGAGGACGAAGAGGCTCCGGGGGGCTGGGAGCCTTAAGACTAATACTTCAGGCTCCGAGCGCCGTTACAACTTCTTGTACTAACTTAAGGACATCGTCAGGTACAGGACGAACACGGCCTGTCCGATATCGCTGCCACGCTGCAAAAGCTTTGGTAAGCAGATCACTTTCTTTTTCATTCAAGACTTTATCTTCCGCCATAATCGGAATAATCGCCAGATAGTTATACTTTGAAAAATTTCGATACTTCCTACGACGACGGCCGTCGGGCGCATTCTTCATTTTTTGATCAATGAAGTCCTTCAGCTTTTGAATATTATTGCTTCCGATTTTGAATGTGTCTTCTGACAAAGAAATAGCAGAATTTTCGTTGGGAACTTCCGCATCCTCGTCGGTCTCGCCTCTCTCTTGGCCTTGGTCCTTAACGAACTCTTCAACACGAGATTTGAGAAACCAGGCCCCCACGCCCGCAATCAATGCTACCGCGATAGGCGAGTTCAATAGAAGCCAAAATGCCCACACCCATGCTAACGACTCCGGAAGCAATGACCCAAGATACTTATCGTCTAATTCGATAGATGAGTGCATGGAAGCGTCGGGGTCAGGCGCAGGTATTTGAACATCACTTAGCGCTTCACTGCTCGCAGCCGTCAGACAACTCCACGCGTCCACCGTCTGCGCGTCCATCCCAATTCCGCGCACACGCACATCAACATTCACGCCCCGCGCGCGCCAATCACGCACCATCGCGCAAACATCGCGACCGCAGCTATCAATGCCATCTGTGACAAGAACGATGTCGGCCGCGCGGCCGTCGAGCGCTTCGT
>JBEVOS010000294.1:0-9834 GCA_040507435.1 Caulobacterales bacterium
GGGCGCATTGCTCGTGCTTGCCGGCATGAATCGCGACCTGCTGGAGCGTATCCTGGGTTCCAAGGAACTCGTCATGGCCGCCCTCGCGTTCGCCGCCGCCGGGCTCTATTTCCCGCTGCTGTTCGTTTTGCGCGCCGTCACGTTGGGCGAGGTGAAGGCCGCCTTCCGTCGCGATCCTGGCCCGCGCGGTGGGGGAGGCGGCTTGCCCGCCGGTTTCGACGCCTGATAGAAGCCCCGCGCAATGAAAAAGCCGATACGCTCTCTCAAAGGACGATGGTGGAGCTAACCCGCCGCTGCGCAAACCCCGCTTTTGCGCGTACTTTTTCTTGCGAAATTTCCGGAGCGTCCGATGTCCGATAATGCCCCCGCCAAATATGCGGGCCCAGCGCGAGTCCTGAGCGGCATTCAGCCGACAGGCAATCTTCACCTCGGCAATTATCTGGGCGCCCTCATCCGTTTTCCGCCGCTGCAGGAAAAGATGGAGGCGCTTTATTGTGTGGTCGATCTCCACGCCATGACAGCCGATCATGATCGTAAAACGCTGGCCGATCGCACGCGTGAAATCACCGCCGCCTTTCTCGCGGCGGGCGTCGATCCGAAACGCTCGATTGTGTTTGCGCAATCCTCCGTGCGCCAGCATGCCGAGCTGACATGGACGTTCTCCTGCGTCGCCCGGATGGGGTGGCTCGAACGCATGACGCAGTTCAAGGACAAAGCCGGCAAGGATGCGCAGCGCGCCTCTGTTGGTCTCTTCACCTATCCCGTGCTGATGGCGGCGGACATTCTCGTCTACAAAGCCACGCACGTGCCGGTTGGCGAAGATCAGAAGCAGCACCTCGAACTCGCGCGCGACATCGCGCAGAAATTCAACAACGATTTCGACGCCCCGCATTTCTTTCCGCAGCCTGACCCGCTGATCGAAGGGCCGGGAACGCGAATCATGTCGCTGCGCGACGGGGCGAAGAAAATGTCGAAATCCGATCCTTCGGATCAATCGCGCATCAACCTCACCGATGGGCCGGATGAGATCGCCAACAAGATCAAGCGCGCCACCACCGATCCGCTTCCGGTGCCGGAGAGCGCGGATGGTCTGGAAGGGCGCGCCGAGGTCCGCAACCTTGTCAACATTTACGCGACGCTCGCGGGAACGAGCATCGGCGATGTGCTGAAGGAATATGGCGGCAAAGGCTTCGGCGTGTTCAAGCCCGCGCTCGCGGAGCTTGCGACAACGAAACTCGCCCCGATCACCGCCGAAATCCGCCGCTATCGCGACGATCCTGCTACAATCGACGCCATTCTGCGCGATGGCGGCGAACGCGCGGCTGCGATTGCGGAGCCGATTATGGACGATGTGCGGCGAATCGTCGGTCTGTGGCGGTAGGAGAGAGATATGCGAAGGCTGATGGCGGCGATAGCGTTGGCGGGCGTTGCGATGATCGCGTCTTGCGGCCGTGAATCCGCGCAACAGCTCGCCGCGCCCGTGCCGAACGAACCGCGCATCCGCGTTGAGCAATTGATCGTGACGCCAACGCCTGGCGGCCGCGATATGAGCGCGGGCTACATGACGATCTACAATGACGGCGCGCAGCCCGATGTTCTGCTCTCCGCATCGAGCCCGTCCGCAGCGCGCGTCGATATTCACGAAACCCGCATCGGGCAGGGCGGCGCGATGCAGATGTTTCCCATCGCTGGCGGCGTGACGATCCCATCGCAAGGCAGCGTATCGTTCGCTCCGGCGGGCTTGCACCTGATGGTCGATGGTTTGCGCGCCCCTCTGGCGGAAGGCGAGCGCACGCAAATCACGCTCACCTTTCAGCGCACCGGCTCGGTAACCTACGAAGCCATCGTTGCGCGCCCCGTTGCGGGCGGCGCCGCACCGGGCGCGGATATGGATATGTCCGGACATCAACATTGACGGCATGAAGATTCCGGAAGCCGCCCGCCGCTACGCAGAAAAAGCCAGCGCCTTTGCTAGAAGCGTGCGCGCGCGTTTTTTTCCGGAACGCGGCGATCTCGCGAAACCGTCATTGCAATCGCGCCTGCGCGCGCGGTTGCATCGTTACGCGCGTATGGTTGGCGGTTTCGCACTGAGCGTTGTTTTCCTCGGCGCGATTGCGATTTTCGCGATGGAATGGTTCGCGCGGGTTTCGTTCAATCAAGAAGTGACAAGCGTTGCGCCAGAAGGCGCCTCGAAAGGAATTGCCGCCGCCGAATATATGTTGAGCCTCAGCGCGCGGGATATGGACGATATCGCGTCCGATCGCATCTTCGCGCCGTCTAGCTTGCGCCGCCGCGAAACCGATGCGTTTCAAGCGGCCGGCGATGTTGCGTTCGATTACATCGCGATGCTGCGCGTTCAGCGCGGCGCGCGCGACGAACGGATCGCCGATCTGCGCAAGGCGGAAGAGGAAAGCGATGCGCGCGCTGCGATGAATGCGCTGGAGCGCGTTAATCACGGCATGGTTCGCGGACAAATCACGCTCGATCTTTCGCCAGCCGCTTTCCGGGCGCTCGCTGCGGAGGCCGCTGGATCTTGCGCGGCGCGTGCGGCGGAAACCTCCGAGCGCGCGCGCCTCTTCGGCCGTGAAGGCCGCGAGGACGATGCCGCCTTTCACGCCGCACGCGGCGAAGCTTATGCTTGGGGCGCCATCCTCCGCGCCGCCGCGCGTGATTCCGGCTCGGCGGATATGGAAAACAACCCGGCGCTGTTCCGCGCGCTCGAGGCGCTCGATCATGCGGCTGCCTATCGTCCCGTGCTGTTCTTGTCCGGCGTGCGCGGCGGCGTGATCGCCGCAAACCACCTCGCGTTTGTGGGGCTTGATCTTGCGGTCGCAGCGCAGGAATTGCGTTCGCTCGCCGCGGGCGGCGGATGATCCTTGCCGCTGCGCGCGGATTGCGTCAGATTCACTTACATGAGCGCCGGTTTCGCCTGTCTCGTCGTTGCGGACGAAAGCCCGGAATTTCCAACCGCGCTTTCCTATGCCGCAAATATGGCGAAGGCTGGCGGTTGGCGGCTGATCATGCTGCACGTCATCGAACCGTCTGAGCCTGCGCCATGGGTGACGGTGTCTGAGGAAATGAAGCGCGAAGCCTGGCAAAACGCTGAAAATTTGCTTGAGCGCTTCGCCGCCGAAGTCTGGGCCGAATGTGGCGTGACGACGGAAAAGATGATCGTCGAAGGCGAAGTGCGCCCCGAGATTCGCAAATACATCGATGCTGACGCCAACGTGAAATTGCTCGTCCTCGCCGCTGCCCCCGGCGGCGCGCCTGGCCCGCTGGTGTCTGCGATCGCCAAAGGCCACGGCTTTGGTCAGCGCGGCGTGCCGGTGATGATCGTCCCGGCGGGGCTCACCAAGGAAGATGCGCGCGCCCTTTCCGAGCGGGCGCCGCCTGCTTGACCCATTCCGTGCGAAGGCCCACTTGGGCCTCAAGAGGCCTTTATGTTCATCCAAACCGAAGCCACCCCGAACCCTGAAACGCTCAAATTCCTGCCGGGCAGGGATGTGCTGGGCGCGGGCGGGCGCGATTTTTCCGGCGCTGACGCAGCGGGCGCATCGCCGCTTGCCGCGGCCCTGTTCGATATCGACGGCGTGAAGCGCGTCTATTTCGGCCCTGATTTTCTCACGGTCGCGAAGGATCCCGCCCACGAATGGGCGCATCTGAAACCGCACTTGCTCGCCGCGATCATGGAGCATTTCGTAGCGAACCGCCCGATCCTCATCGAGAACGCAGTCAGCGACGAAGCCGACATCGAATATGAAGGCGACGCCGCCGAAATCGTGAAAGAGCTGAAAGAGCTGATCGAAGTGCGCGTGCGCCCAGCCGTGGCGCGCGATGGCGGCGACATCACCTTCCACTCCTGGGATCATGACAACGGCGTCGTGAAGCTGCACATGAAAGGCGCCTGCGCCGGCTGCCCGTCTTCGGCGATGACGCTGAAACAAGGCATCGAAAACATGCTGCGCCATTACGTGCCCGAAGTTCTGGGCGTGGAGCAGGTGGTTTAAGGCCATAGCGCCAAGGCGAGCGTGCTCATTCTTGCGATAGATTCCGCGCTTGACGCGCTTGGCGTTGCGCTCGTGCGTGATGGCGCAACGCTTGCCGCCGCGCAGGAGCGCATGTCGCGCGGGCAAGCTGAACGCATCGCGCCGCTCGCGCAGGAAATCGCGCAACAAGCCGAAATCAAATTCGCTGAGATTGATCGCATCGTCGTGACGAAAGGGCCCGGCTCTTTCACCGGCGTCCGCGTCGGCCTCGCTTTCGCGCGTGGCTTGGCGCTTTCGCTGTCGAAGCCCTGCGTCGGCATATCGACGCTTGAAGCGCTCGCATTGGAAGAGGGCGCGGATGGTTTGAAGGCGGCCGTCATCGAAACGCCTGGCGCGCTCTACATCGCGCTGTACGAAAACGGCGCCGAAGCGCTCGCGCCGCGCCGCTGCGAACGCGCCGAAGTTGCAGAGCTGCTCACGGAAGCCGCAAGAAACCGCACGTTTTCGATACGCGGCCCAGGCGCGGAAACATGGGCGCCGCAAATCCCAGGCGCGGAAGGCGTTGCGATCACCGCGCCCGATCCGGTGCGCCTCGCACATCTTGGCGCAACGCGCGATCCTGCTTTGTATCGGCCCGATCCCATGTATCTGCGCCCGGCCTTGATTTGAAAATCGCGCGCGTCTCCGAAACGCATGCCAGCGTGCTCGCCGCGATCCATGCGCGCGCATTCGACAAATCGTGGAGCGAAAGCGAATTTCAGCGTTTGCTGGCCAATCCCGGCGCGTTTGCGTTTGTGGCGTCATCGGAAGAAGCGCCGCATGGCTTCGTGCTCGGCTGGGCGATCGCCGGCGAGGCGGAAATCTTGACGATCGGCGTCACGCCGAAAGCGCGCCGAAACGGCGCCGGTCGCGCGCTTGTCGCCGCCGCATGCGAGGCCGCGCGCGCTGCGGGTGCGGCGCGAATGATTTTGGAAGTCGCCGCCGACAACCACACGGCGCGTGCGCTTTATGGTTCTGCGGGCTTTTCGCAAATTGGCGTCAGAAAGGGCTATTATGCCGATGGCGCGGTCGATGCGCTCGTTCTCGCGCTGTCCCTCGCCTGACTTGGTAGACTTGGGCCGCCGCAACGTTATATGAGGCCAATCATGGACCGGATCGAAAAGCTTTGCGTCGAGAAGGGCATGCGGATGACCGAGCAGCGCAAGGTCATCGCGCGCGTGCTTTCCACCTCGAAAGATCATCCCGATGTTGAAGAACTGCACCGGCGCGCCGTTGCGGTCGATCCGCATATCTCGATCGCCACCGTCTATCGCACCGTGCGCCTCTTCGAAGACAGCGGCATTCTTGAACGGCATGACTTCCGCGACGGGCGTTCCCGTTATGAAGAAGTGCCTGAAGTGCACCACGACCACCTGATCGACATGAAAAACGGCAAAGTCGTCGAATTTGCCGATCCGGAAATTGAGCGTCTCCAGCAGGAGATCGCGCGCCGCCTCGGCTACAAGCTCGTCGATCACCGGCTTGAGCTCTACGGCGTGCCCCTCGAAGACAAAAAAGGTTAACCTGCCGCTGCCGCGCACGCCCTTGAGAGGCGCCGCCCCCGCCGGTACAATGGCCAGGCAATGAGCGCGGAGCGCCGGAACCTGGCCGAAGTGAAAACCCCGAACGTCGAAGCCGCGCCCCGCCCGGAAAAGGGCAATACAAAGCGCCTCTATATCGAAACGCACGGCTGCCAGATGAACGTCTACGATTCCGAACGGATGAGGGATGTGCTGGCCCCGCTCGGCTATGCGCAAACCGATGCGCCGGACGATGCTGACCTCGTCGTTCTGAACACCTGCCACATCCGCGAGAAGGCGACTGAAAAAGTCTATTCCGAGATTGGCCGTCTGCGCGTGCATAAGGAACGCCGCAAGGCTGATGGCGGCGAGATGAAAATCGTCATTGCCGGCTGCGTCGCGCAGGCCGACGGCGAGGAGATCATCCGCCGTGCGCCGGCCGTCGATTTCGTCGTCGGCCCGCAAGCCTACCACCAATTGCCGGAGCTGATCGCCCGCACCGCCCGCGCCAGCGGCGAGCGTATCGCTGCGGATTTTGAACCGATGGCGAAGTTCGATGCGCTGCCTGCCCGGGATGCGCAGGGCGTTTCTGCGTTTCTCTCTGTGCAGGAAGGCTGCGATAAATTCTGCACCTTCTGCGTTGTGCCTTACACGCGCGGCGCGGAATATTCGCGCCCGATGGCCGATATTCTCACCGAGGCCCGCGCGCTGACGAAGCAAGGCGTACGCGAGCTGACCTTGCTCGGCCAGAACGTAAATGGCTATCACGGCGGCGCCGATCTCGCGGCGCTGTTGCGTGAACTTGCGGCGATCCCGGGCGTTGAGCGTCTGCGCTACATGACATCGCACCCGAACGATATGAACGACGCGCTGATCGCGCTTCACGGGCAAGAGCCGAAACTGATGCCGTTTCTGCATCTGCCGGTTCAGGCGGGCTCGGATAAGATTTTGCGCGCCATGAACCGCAAGCATACCGCTGCGCACTATCTGGGCATTATCGAGCGCCTCCGCGCAGCACGGCCCGATCTTGCCTTGTCGACGGACATTATCGTCGGCTTTCCCGGTGAAACCGAAAAAGACTTCGAAGAGACGATGGCGCTCGTGCGCGCAATTGGTTTTGCGGGCGCGTTCTCTTTCAAATATTCGCGCCGCCCTGGCACGCCCGCCGCCAGCATGGCCCGCCAGGTGAGCGAAGAGGAAAAATCCGATCGTCTCGCCCGTTTGCAGGCTTTGCTGTTCGAACAGCAAAGCGCCTTCAATCACGCGAAGGTCGGGCAAACGCTTCCTGTGCTTGTCGAGAAGCAGGGCAGGCGGCCAGGTCAGATGCATGGCCGCAGCCCATATCTGCAATCCGTACACTTTGACGGCGCGCAATCGCTCGCCGGAAGCATTGTCGATGTGCGCATCCTCGGCGCATCGCAGAACTCGCTGAGCGGTGAGCTGGCGCGTGCGGAGGCGGCGTGAGCGATCCTGTTTTGACGCGCGTCGTGGAATTGTCCGATAGCGCGGTCGCGCAGCAAGTGTTCGGCCCGCTGCATCGCCATCTCGCGCATATCCAAGAGGCGTTTCGCGATGCGAACGCGCCGCGCGGCAAGCCGGCTTATCGCGTCACGCTCGATGCGCAGGGCGATCAAGTCAGCATCCGTGCGACGGATAAGGCCGATCTCGATCGCGCCGCGCAGATTGTTGAAACGCTTGGCGCGCATGCGCGCCAGAAAGGCCGCGTGCGCGAAGGCGATGTCCTCGCCGCGATCGCGTTTGCGCGAGGCGAAACCACGACTGGCCCGCTGACGCTGCCGCAATTGGGCGGGCTCACGCTGCGCACGCCCCGCCAAGTGCATTACGTCGAAGCGTTGCGCGACGAGCGTTTGGATTTGATTTTCGGCGTCGGCCCTGCGGGCACGGGCAAAACCTTCCTCGCCGTCGCGGCTGCTGTTGAGGCGATGAAGGCCGGAAGGTTTGAGCGCATCGTCGTCACGCGCCCCGCCGTTGAAGCGGGTGAAAAGCTCGGCTACCTGCCGGGCGATTTCGAAGAGAAAGTCGATCCGTATTTCCAGCCGATCTGGGACGCCTTCCGCAGCCAGATGGGCGAGCAGGATTTGGCGAACCGCCGCGCGCGCAAACAAATCGAGGTGGCGCCAATCGCATTCATGCGCGGCCGCACGCTGGCGAATGCGTTTGTCATCGTCGATGAAGCGCAAAACGCAACCGTGCTGCAAATGAAGATGGTGCTCACGCGCTTGGGCGAAGGCTCGCGCATGGTCGTCACCGGCGATCCATCGCAGATCGATCTGAACGACAAACGCGAAAGCGGCCTCGCACACGCGCTGCGCATCTTGGATGGCGTGCCGGGCTTTGAAGCGATCCGCTTTGCGGCGCAGGATGTGGTGCGCCATCGCATGGTGGCGCGCATCATCGAAGCCTACGAGCGCGATGAAAAGCGCAATGCCTAAACCTGCAAAGCTCCAAGTCGAGATCAGCGCGACGCATCTCGCGTGGCGCCGCCAGCGTGCGCTGGCGCGCCGCGTGCTGCAGGTCGCGGCGGCGGAGGAGGGGCGCACCGGCGCGGTCTCCCTTCTGCTCGGCGATGACGGCGCGGTGGCCGCGCTCAACCGTGACTTTCGCGGCAAGGACCGCCCCACCAACGTCCTGTCATTCCCCGCCGCCGGACAGAGCGATTCTTGGGGTGATATCGCGCTCGCCGCCGAAACCGTCGCACGGGAGGCGCAGGCGCAGGGCAAAACTTTCGAGAACCACACGTCCCATTTGCTGATCCATGGCTTCCTGCACCTGTTGGGATATGACCACGAGATCGATGAAGAGGCCGAACAAATGGAAGCGCGCGAGCGGGCGATTCTTGCTAAGCTGGGAATCGCCGATCCGTACGCGGAGCGGACAGCGCCATGACAGAAACTTCTACACCCGATCCCGAACCGCCCTCTCGAAGGCGCGCTGGCTTCCGAGCAAGGCTCGCGCGCATCCTTCTGAAGGTTCTTGGCGGCGCTGGCGCCCAGGTCGCCGCCGAGCTGAACGAGCGTGAAGAGCGCGGTGAGAATCTGGAATTCGCCCAGCAGGATATGATCCTGAAAGCGGCGCGCTTCGATCAGCTCAAAGTGTACGATGTGATGCGCCCCCGCGCCGATATTGTCGCTGTCGAGGCGACGTCCTCGCTGGGGGAGGTGATGCGCATCTTCTCCGAGAGCCAGCATTCACGTTTGCCGGTCTATCGCGACACGCTCGATGATCCCTTGGGCCTCGTTCATGTGCGTGACGTGCTCGCGCTGCTTGCGCCCGATGAAAACGGCGAACCAAAAGCAAAACTCTCCGATCGCGTGCTGACGCGCATCAAGCGCGACATGCTCTGCGTGCCGCCCAGCATGCGGCTCTCGGCGTTGTTCCTGAAAATGCAATCCTCGCGGTCGCATCTCGCGCTCGTCATTGACGAATATGGCGGCACGGACGGTCTCGTTTCGATGGAAGATATGGTCGAGCAGATCGTCGGCGAAATCGATGATGAGCATGATGATCAAGCCTCGCTGATCCAGCAGCGCATTGGCGGCGTATACGATGTGGATGGGCGCGCCTCCGTAGAAGCGCTGGAAGAAGCGCTCGGCGAAAAAATTGTGATCGAGGATCATGAGGACGACATCGACACCGTCGCGGGGCTCGCGGTTGCGCTCGCGGGACGTGTGCCGTTGCGCGGTGAGATTCTGCATCACGAAGGCGGCTTTGATCTCGAGATCGTGGATGCCGATCCGCGCCGCGTGAAACGTCTGCGCGTGAAGCGGCTGGAACCGGCGCCAGCGAGCGCCGCGTCAAGCACCTGAAGCAGTGCGCGTGCGAATTTGATCGCTTGACCAGATGCGCGGGCAAGGGTCCTAACTCGCGCGCATTTCCGGAGAATTCAGCGTGACGCAGGAAGCGGCGAAAGTTTCGCGCATTCAGTCTTTCTTCGCCGCGCTGACGGGCTGGCGCGTTCCGGCGCTGTCGTTCGCGGCGGGCGCGGTCGCCGCGCTCGGTTACGCGCCGCTGTTTCTCTTTCCCGCTTACGTGCTTGGGATCGTCGTGCTGATCTGGCTGCTCGATGCGGCGGCGCAATCGCCACGACGCGCACGCGCTTTCTTTGGCCGCGCCTGGTTCTGGGGTTTGGGCCACTGCCTTGTCGGCATGTACTGGATCGCATCGCCCTTCATGGTCGATCCGCAATCCTGGGGCTTGCTGTGGGCGATCCCATCGACGCTGCTGTTCGCGGGCGGGCTTGGCGTGTTTTGGGGCCTGGGTGGTTTGCT
>JBEVOS010000103.1:0-7983 GCA_040507435.1 Caulobacterales bacterium
AATGGTTTCATGCACTAACATATGTATGCGGTAGCTTCGTTCCAGATCGATTTCGAAATCGACGACAACATGGAATCGAGGTAGTGAGTACCTCGGTTAACCCCGATCGATGGCGTTGCTTCCGCCTGAGCCATAGCGCGCCAACTGAGATCAAACACGTGTAGCGCACTGCGCCCGTTGGTCTAAAACTTGCGACCAGTGACATCGACGGCCTGCCGGATTTCGTCGAGAGTGGGTACGCGAAGAAGTTTGAGGGCATCAGAACTACGCTCTATCAACCTCAGTTCAACGAACGCATCAAGCCAATCGCGCATTGGCCAGACGCCCCATTTCGCATGGAACAACTGAGCGTTTCTGATGATGTCGTGGAAGTGGTGTAAAGGCGGATCGATCACACCGTGATGTTGGTGAAAAGCGTATGCACCACCCATGAACATCAGCGGCAAACCTTGCTCCGCGGCGCGATATCCGAAGTCAGTATCTTCACCTCCGTATCCTACAAATTCGTCATCGAAACCGGACAATGCTTCAAACGCATTCCGCCGTATGCCGAACGCCAAGGACCAAAATAATCCAGGGTTTGTCTCGAGACGAAAGCCGTGAGCTGGAAATGTTCGGACGGGATGCATTTCGCTCGATGCAATGAGTGCTCTATCGCTCCAATCGCGGTCTTCGCGCGCGGCGAGATAGCGAGTGTCGGCACAAATGAGTGCATCAAGCTGCGCTAAGGCATCATTCATGGCTTCCAACAGCGTCAGCGACGGCACGCAATCAACATCTAGAAACAATAGCTGGTCATTGCGCGCGTTGGCAGCAGCCACATTGCGCGCGCGAGAGAGATGCAATCCGTCTACGGCGACTTGGATTACCCTACTTTGGAATGGCGTGCGGATCTCACCGATAGGCACGTCACTCATATCGACCACGATAAACTCATCCGGCAATCGAGAACTGCGCTGCAGGCCCGCAATCAAATTAAGGAGATGGGCTTCACGGTTTTTAACGATCGTCAGCACACTCATCATAAGCGGCGTTGCCATATATCCAGACGGTATTTCACGTCCCGCTCCTCTGTCTGCACGCAAACTGCGTCGCTCAGGGCTGAATGGAGTTTCGAGACCACATCGTCGCCCGACTGGGGATAGTCCGTCTCGCCAATCCAGTGCACCATCAGAAGATCGCCGCCAGGTGCGAGCAAGCGCCTCAGCTCCGTCGCTGCCAATTGCAAATCAGCATCGTCCCAATAGTAAGCAACTTCCGACAAGACTATGAGATCGTATCGTTCAGCTTGCGGCGCGTCCCGGGGAAATGTCATGCGCTCAAACCGAACATGCCGCTGAAGCACGCATCGCTTAGCCGCCTTTGCCAACGCGATACTGCTTACGTCCACCGATAACAACGACAAAGTTAGCGGCGCAATTTGGCTCGTCAACGTTCCGCCCGCACACCCTATTTCAAAGCCATTCTCATAATTCCGGCCTTTGAGACTACGCACCGTGTGAGCATACTTTGCTTGCTCGTAGCGACTTGTCTCTAGTTGCCAGGGATCCGTTGAGCCTGCGAACATGTCTTCAAAATATTGAGGCGGAAGGCTACGCGATTTTTTCATGCCCGATAGCCCTTGTGTAAAGCACATCGCTTGCAGACATCCGTGCTTTTTCCGGAGAAATCCGAAAACCATCACCAAAGGCCGGCGACATTTGACTTCGGTGCGCAGCCAACGCCATCTTTCGCCGTCCAGCGTTCATCGCGGCAGTCCGGACGGCGACGTGTGGCTGCGCCGGCAAGCTTGTCGCCCATACGAGGTATTCAGCAAGCACAATGCGGCAACCAGCGCTGCGGACGACATCAAGGGCGAGCGAGAACGCAGCTTGATGATCGCAGTGCGGTTCGTGGGCGGCAGTCACTGCGATCGCGTTGACGTGGTGAGCTCGGCAAATTGCGGCAAGGCGACGAACCGTGGACGCATAGTCTGCAGTGGCTGGCAACAATGGCCGCGCATCAG
The DNA here is from genome assembly GCA_040507435.1 of Caulobacterales bacterium. Lineage (GTDB taxonomy): Bacteria > Pseudomonadota > Alphaproteobacteria > Caulobacterales > Aquidulcibacteraceae > JBEVOS01. The sequence goes on from JBEVOS010000103.1 coordinate 2,006, forward strand.
GCCAACCGAGATGAGTGGGGTGTCCGGAGTACGAAGGTGCCAAATAACGCAACGCGGCCGCTGCTTCACGACGGCGCATAGCCACAAGGCGCGCCCGTGACGATGCATTGACATGGTGATGCGAGCCCTCGCCGTTTGTCAGAATGGCGACGCCAGCCAGCTTTTTGCGGGACGCGGTGTCCGCGATAAGCGCGCCCGCCCCGAGTGTCTCATCATCAGGATGTGGCGCAATAACGAGCCACCGCGCATTCCTAAGGAAACTATCGGACAGAAGAATGGGTAGCGAGCGGGCCCTCACCACAACAAATCTCCATCTCCCCATGCATCGTGATCAAGCCAAGCGATCGCTGCTTGATCACGCGCTTGGTCCGGCCCAGCCTGTCGCAAATATAGCCCGAGGTCGCGAATAATCTTGTCGATACGCTGATCGTCGAACGCACTGCGCGTTCCGACAATGCGCGCCGACAGTTCCATTACATCCAGTGCGCTTCGCTCGACAACGCCACGCGCCATACGCACAACGCTCGGCGCATCGACCGACTCTTCGGCAGCGCGCCGAGCAGCCTCGCGAACCCAAAGATATGCAGTTCTCGCAGACGCGACGGCCTCGCCAAATTTCTGACGCTGCAGTGGATCGGATCGCGCATTGTCCGACATATTGGTTCGGGTTTCAGCCAGAAGAGCTTCAATGCCACCGAGCTGGACTGCCAAAAACCGCCATGCGCCGGCCGTGAAACGTGGTTCAATTGCGTAATCGCCGGGCTTTCCTAAATAATCCTGATTGCCAGGCTCGAAACCACTGACATCGTAAGTTCCGCTCATTGTCGATCGCATTCCGCGAACAAGCCATCGCGACGTATCAGCTCTTTTTCCGACATTTCCCGGAACGGAAATTAATTGGACTTCGCCTTCCGGCGTCCTTGCAGTGATTATCGCGAAATTCAAACCACCGGCTCCCGAGGCAAACATCTTCCTTCCCTCAAGGATGCGGCCGCTTTTTCCGCGGTGGATTTCAACACCGGGAGACGGTTCAGTCGCCCACACTCCATAGAGCGCTCCCTTTTGGAGTCGATCGTACAATGCGTGTTTTTGAACTGAAGTGCCAAACCAGCCAAACAACTTCATTGCGTTGATGTGGCCTTCGAAAAGGCGTCCGAGACTCAAATCAGAGCGACCGACGATACGAAGCACATCAAATAGGCTTGTGTTTTCTTCGAGCGCATCGCGGAACATCGCGCCCCCGCTTTCCGGAGGCGCAAAATGTGCCTGCGCACCTGTTTCGATCAAAATCGCCATACTTTGTTCTGGATAACATGGCGCACGATCGTAAGCGGCACCAAGCCTCACGAGTTCCGAAAATGAAGCGAGCAGTCGGACAATCAAACCCTCGGTGGCTTGATATCGATACGAAGGGTCGGAACGCGCGAGGGGCCTTTCAATTATCGACACAGGTGCATCCTTGATCTGCCAGCTGGGTGAGAAACTGTGCTGCCGAAGCGGGTCCGCGTTCACAATGAAGGCGATATTGAACTTGAGGCCTGATTGTTTCGGCCGCCTGCAAAACTGCGGGCCAGTTCGCCGATGTCGGCCAACTATCAAGAGCTATAGCTGCTCCAAGCGCCGCAAGCCGCTGCGCCTTGAGCGCTTGTTCGCGAAACGGTCTCGGCTGCCATATGCATATGAAAGGTCGGCCTGCAGACATTACGGCGCTGACGAGCCCGTCGCCGGCAGCGCCAATAACAACGCCCGCGTTGCGAAACTCGATCGCCGGATTGTCAACCCATCCAAGCAGCGTGAGGTTCTCGGGAGTGTGCTCCGGCGGCGAAACCGATCCGATCACACGCCACTTCAGCCAGGAGATACTTCGTGCAGCTTGCGCAATTTGCTCACCATCAGCGACCTGTCCACCGTTTCCTTGCACGACAAGAACCGAACCAGCGGCGGGCATCTCCGACTTAAGCCCAGATTGAGTTAGACCAGCGCAATAGCGTGTTTTTGCGCGAACCCACGCCTCGCAAGATGGATCATCGAGATCTTCATGGAATGGTGACAACAGCGCGACAGCCGAACGGAACGCTTCGGAATGTGGAATGTCATTCCTCTCACCAGTGAGCCGAACATAAACAACTGGGGTCGAAGCTAAACGAGCCAGCAATGCAATCTCGACGGAAACGTCGACAACTAGAAGCCGAGGCCGTACTTCACTTATCCAGCCGGTGAGTTGTGCAGCGCGCTTCCGCGTTCCCTCGCGGTGAAGCGGCGCAAAATGAAAGGCGTGGGGTTTATTGCGTTCGCGGTCGACCCCGTCAAACGGTCCAGTAGAATTTGCTCTATCATCAGCAAGGTCGATGCAAGCGATGTCGCCTGTCCGCCCCGCCAATCCAGTGCCTATCATGACAAAACGATCAGGCGCCGCGTTACAAATCGCGAGCGCACGCTGACGATGGCCGTCGCCGTGATGATGAACATAATATCCAATCGGGCTGCGCATTAGTCGCCCGCCATTTCAGCAAGTCGCATATCGTGCGGCATCGGCGGAAGGGTCCGTTCGGCCGCAATAATCTCAGCATCGGATGTCCGATTATCGCGCATACTTCGCCGCCAGCGCGCGCGCTCCAGCCAATGCGCGAAGGCTGGAACCATCAGTTCATGTCCCGCACTAAGCTTGGCGTCCATCGTACGCATCGTCTCCGCCATGCCACCAGCGGCACGACCGTCATAACGCGGCGATACCCTCGTCCAGACCCGTAGGGGATGCACAAGGCGTCCACCGGCCATCACGGCGGCGTCGACAAGCGCTCGATCTTCGCCAATCGGGATCAGCGGAACACCTCCTGCTCTGCGGAAAATGTCGAGCGTCAAAGCCAAGCTCGCGCCGGTGTGATCACCATGACGAGGCGGCGGGTCGTCAGGTCTGAGATCGATCGCGTCTTCGATCTCACGCACTTGCCGCCAATAGAGCGCCCATGACTTTTGCGCACGCGCAGACGCGGATGTTAGTGGCTCGCACTCGTCTAACTCGAGCTTCCCGCCGACGATGTCTGCCCCTGCCGCTATGGCGCGGAGGTTTTCTCTAACCCAATCGAGCGGCGGTCGTGCGTCAGCATCCGTCGTCAGCAAAACTCCGTCGAAGGTCAGTGTCCGCGCACCGAGTTGCATCGCTGCCGATCGGGCAGATCCGGCATGCGCTAGCGATTCTGAAAAAGAGCATCGATCAAGATGGATTTTGAGGCGCCCGCGATGTCGGATACGAGCCTCTTCAATCATCTGATCTGAACGGTCAACGGAGTTATTGAGACAAATCGCGATCGGAATTAATCCGTCGATATCTTGGTCGGCCAAAGCGTTCAATAAAATGGGCAGTCTTTGTTCTTCATCGCGTGCCGGCACGCAAATGCAAAACGCACTGCCAACGTCGGATGTGCGCGGTGTTGCATCACGCGGCCGCATCGTCACGCCAACACGGTTTGTCTGGTTGCGATGTCAGCGTTTTGAACCACATTGATTTTCACCTCTGTCGGTGATGGGCGCGGCTTGGATACGATGTGCGCCTTCGAAGCCGCTCGACCGAAGTGCTCCAGACTTCTTGCACCAGTCTTCGTAGACAGCTGACGATATAGCGCCTCGTAGTCATCGATCATGCGGCTAACGTCGCAACTGCGCTCAGCCATCGCCCGACAAGCTGCCCGATCAAGTGTCTGTGCTTGCTTGGCAGCTTGTGCAAGGGACGCGACGTCATCTTTATTTGCGAGGATGCCGCAGGTCGCATCGAGCAGTTCCGGAATAGCGCCTCTAGCGAAAGCGGCCACGGGTACACCGCACGCTAGAGCCTCGGCAACAACCAATCCATACGGTTCGTCCCAGCATGGCGTGCATAGCGAAGCACGAGCTCCACCAACCAACGCCGCTATCCCTTCATGTTTGAGATGACCTAGGTACACGATTGTCTGAGACAAGGATGGTCGAATTTCTCTTTCGAAATAATCCTCGTCGGAAATCGGGCCGGCAATACGCAATTCGGCGCCGATCGCACGGCAGGCCGCGATGGCAAAGTGCAATCCCTTTTCCGGGACGATGCGTCCGCACCAGACCAGATATGGTTTGCTGTCAGGCGCGGATTGAAAGCGAAATCTGTTCAAGTCAATGCCATTGAGGATCACGCGGCTTATTGGAACGACTGGCGTCCACGAAATCCTGATGGAGTTCGAGACCGCCACGAATGAAGCTTGAGGGCTACGACACAAACGGATTCCACTCTCCAACCAGGAAAACGGAGGCGTATGGAGCGTCGTCACGATTGGCATTGGCAGAACGTCGGCCATCGCTACGGGTAAATAGTGCAGCGAATTGTTATGGATGATGTCGAAATCGCTAAGCCGCAAACGATTCATTAGACTGAGATACGCGTGATGTTCCTGGAAAAACGCGTGATCCGGCGCTTCCGCAAGTCCTACCTCCGAGATCGATGTCTCATCGCAGATAGGTTCTAGATTGGAGCCGGGATCAGAATGTGTGGAAGCAAAAATAGTAACTGCATGCCCTCTGCTGACGAGCTGCGACTGCAGCATGTGCGTGTGCATCTCTAGTCCGCCGGCAAACGGCTCGCCGATAGGATGCTTCAAATGCGCGATGATTCCGATACGCAGGACTGACTCCATTCATAGCGCAGCAAAGCCGCTTATCAGCGCGATCATGCTCAGGGTTTTGGATTGGATGCAGCGCGCCGCTCGGAGCGTTCATAAAAGCGCTGGACGTAAAGCGCCGGGGCAACAGACGATACAATCGATTGTTCCGTGGGGTAACGAACTATCAGCGCAGGGCTCACCAGCTAGATTAACGTGTCGGTCAATACGGCGCCGCCGTCCGCCTTTGTGACAGTGATTTTTCGCAAGTGGAAAGCGTCCAAACTGGGGCGATGGCCAACGCTGATGACAGTAGCAGCTTGAAAGATCTCTTCGCGAAACAGTGCTAAGATTGAAGCTTGACTCTCTTCATCGAGAGCGGATGTCGCCTCATCCATCACTATGACGCTCGGGCGATGAAGCATTAAGCGAGCGAAAGCTACTCGCTGACGCTCTCCTCCGGACAACGTCTGGTCCCATCGATACTCTTCGTCCAAACGATGAGCCATGTAACCGAGCCCGACGCGTGCTAAAGCGGACGCCACCTCAGTATCAGTCGTCTTTAGATTTTCTCGCGGATAAACTATTACGTCGCGCAGCGTACCAAGCGGTAGATATGGCTCTTGGGGGAGAAATGAAATGTGTGCGCTATGCGGGACGGCGATAACGCCAGAACCCCATGGCCACAAACCTGCGAGCGCTCGAATAAGGGTGCTCTTCCCGGATCCGCTTTCCCCAACGATGAGAACCTTATCGCCGGACTGAATCCTGAACGAATTTTCCGCGATCAACGGAGAACCGTCAGCGAGGTCGATACGCAACCGCTCCCAGTAAATCGTGCTAGCGGAACTGACACGTAGCTCAATCCGAGACGCAACATCTTCGACGCGCCTGTCGATCCCATCTAGCGCCGCTTGCAGTTCTTCGACGCGAGCGACCGAAGCGAACCATTCAGCCAATCGAATCAGATTATCGACAAACCAGATGAGCGCTGCCTGCACTGCCATGAACGCGGCGACGATTTGCATCACAGCGCCCAGCGTAACCGCGCCCGACAGATATTTTGGCGCGATCAGGAGAAGCGGAACGATTGGAAACAGGGCACTGTTGGCATTCAACACCAACGCGACAATACCCTGTTGTTTGATTACGCCGATCCAAGCCGAAATAACGCGACCGTAATTGTCCATGACGGAACGGCGTTCATCTTCGTCGCCACGGATGAGCGCGATACTTTCAGCATTTTCGCGAAGTCGTGTCATTTCGGCGCGAAAGCGCGCCTCAGATTCTTTCTTAGCGATGATGCGTTGTACCAATGTCCTACCTGTTTTGTAGGCGGCTTAGGATGTCGCAGCC
>JBEVOS010000135.1:0-9159 GCA_040507435.1 Caulobacterales bacterium
CCCGGGGCGGCGGTTTCAATTTGAGGATGTCGCCGCGGCTAGCGGCGTTCAGCGCCTTTGACAATTTGGCCCAGCCGCCCTTGAAGGGCGTCCATGACCGCCGCTTTCCCCGAGAAGATCGACGCGCTCACGGGCCTTCGCTTCTTCATGGCCTTGGCCATCGTGCTGCATCACCTCTGCGGGGTGATGTTCGTGAAGCCCGGCGCCTTCGGCACGCTGGCGCTCGCACAAGGGGTGAGTTTTTTCTTCATCCTGTCAGGCTTTGTGCTGCAGCACGCCTATCGAACGCGCATAACCACCGTGGGCCCTCTACGCTTTGTGGGGCTGCGTTTTGCGCGGCTTTGGCCTGTGCATATGGCGGTCATCGGAATTGTCGCCTTGCTCGGCGGACAAATTTTCTTTGACGACTTCGTCTACCAACTTTTCCTAGTTCAGGCTTGGCGGCCCATGCTGGGCGACGTGTACGCGATCAATGGCCCCGCTTGGTCCATATCCGTTGAGCTGTTTTTCTATGCGCTGTTCCCATTTTTAACAGCACCGGCCGCAAAACGCCCTCTTTTGCTGCTGACGGGCGCAAGCATCCTCACAGGCCTGTACCTGTTCGCGATCACCTGGGCGGATCAGCAGGGCGTTAATGTAAACGCATATTCGCGCGTAAATCCGCTCGGACGGGTATTCGAATTTATTCTTGGCATGACGGCTTATGAACTTGCTCAGCGCTGGCGGACGCCAAAGGGCTCGTGGGTTGAAATCGCTGTGGTTGCGCTTACATGGTTCGTGTTTGTGCGCGTGTCCGAATACACCGCCATACACTCTGTGAAGCCGGTCGAAGAATGGCTCCGCCTGACAGGCTCAGCGCCAGCATTCGCACTCGCGATCGTCGTCTTAGCACGTCAATCGGGAATAATTTCAACCACGCTTTCTTGGCGGCCGCTCGTCTATTTGGGCGATCTCAGCTTTGCACTCTACCTCGTGCACCACCCTATTATTGTCTACTTCGAACATCACCCAATGCATTTGCCCCCAATTGCGCAAATCGTATTGTTTACAGGCGGTCTTTTCGCACTTTGCGCTGCGCTCCATCACGGCGTCGAACTGCCAGCAATGAATTGGGCGCGCCGCTTTCTAGCGCGCAAACGCCCAACCCAAATCGTGCTCCCGAACAGCGCGGGATCTGAAGACAAAAATCTTATCCCGGTCCGCACGGATCAGCCGCCGTCCGAAGGCCGTTAGCTAGGCGCGGACAACTGTTGCTACCCGGCGTGGGCGCCGCTAAAGGAGCGCTCTTCCACGCCGCCCATGGACGGCGGGGAGATCGGAGCGTGGCGCAGCCCGGTTAGCGCACCAGTCTGGGGGACTGGGGGTCGTGGGTTCGAATCCCGCCGCTCCGACCATCAACTCTATGACCTCAGACGAACCGCGTCGCCTTGGCGCACATATCCTGTGTTATCGCGAGCGAACCTGCCACGTTCTCAAGTTCTCGCGGGCGCAGCGTATCGAAAGATCGCTGCCCCCCGGGAACGGACCGCCAGTCGCCAGCTGGTGTGTTCGTTTCCGTCACCGGCGCCGATCAAGCTCGTCATTGATCCAAGCTTCGGCCTTCGGCAGATCCTGAAATAGCGAAATGTCCTGCGAGGTAGGCGCGCCCAAACCCCACTCCAGGAAGATACTGCCCCCAGCCTGCTCATGATCCGGTGACAAGCGCGCCAGTAAGGCCACCAATTTCCCGTCATTGAAAACGAGATAACCTTCATCGTCGCCGGCATTGAACAAACTGACTTGCTGGAGAGAAAGGGTCATGGCCAGGCCTCTGGCTTCAAATGGAGGTAGGTTGGGTCGAAGTCTGCAACGCGCTGCAGGTCGGGCCAATTGAGAATCTCTATTAATTGTCCACGCCGGATAACGAGACCTCGTTCTTTGAGTTCCCGAAATGTGCGGCTGATATGCACTGGAGACAGCCCGGTCGCGTCAGCAAAGTCTTTCTGGGAAATCGCGAGATTGAATGCGCCGCCGGTTGCTACGCCTGCTACGTGCATCCTAACGTGCGCCTCGCACAGAAGATGCGCAACGCGCTGTAGTGCGTCGCGCCGCCCGATATTCGCGATCCACTCGCGAAATTTTGCGGCGTCAATCAGCAGGTAGCGGCCAAACACTTCTGCAAGGTGCGGCTGCTGGCGCTCTGCCTGCTTCATGCTTTTATGCGGCATCATCGCCAATACACACGGCGTCAGCGCGCAGAGCGAATGGTCCATCACGCCGAGATAAAGGCTCTGCATGTCCGGGATGTCGCCGGCATAGTGGAGCGCCAGGATTTGGCGCCGGGAATCGGCGACAATCTTGTACCGGCACAGGACGCCGCTGATGAGAATGCAGCTCTCAGTCGCCTTCTCATACTGAACGACCGCATCGGCCCCCTGCTCGACGCGCCGCACGCGAAGCGGGATGCGCGCCAATTCAATGCGATCAGCATCCGATAGGCTTGAGATCGACTCAAACTGTCGAAGCATAAGGCTAAGGGCAAGACTTGCCTCGGACATCCAGCGCTCCAGCACAAAGCGGGGCTTCGTTTCTCAGCAAGCTGAGCGCCAGTCCTCAGCCCCAGCGGGGCATAGCGTGTTCTTGAATAAGAATAAATTGGAATGTTGGGTTGTATCGTCCTCAGAAGCTATCACGGCGATCAAGCGGTGGGGCCATTGGCTCGCAAAATCCCCCAGCAAAGTTCGCGTTCCCCTACCGATCACCCGAAAATCGGCCGTATTGCGCAAGGTCAGCTATCGGCATGCGATCGCTTGGCGCTTCCCGAGCCTGCATCCGCTCCGGCAATACCGATTTATCCGCTAACCGGCCGATCGCTATTGCCGCCTCCATGCGCATTTCCGGCGCAGCGCCTAGAACGCTGTGCGCACGCTCGGAATCGAACCCGGCCATGCCATGCGCATACCAATTCAACCGCCGGGCTTGCAGCGCCAGATAACCCCATGCCGCGCCCGCATCGAACGAATGCGTTGGCGAAGTCTCGTACTCTTGCTTTTCCGCATTAAAGAACGTGCTCACTGAAGCGACGAAGATGAGCGCGCCTGCATTTTGCGCCCAGGACTGATTGAAAGGGATCAGTAGCTCCAAGAAAACCGGCCAGCTTTCACTACGCCGCGTAGCGTACGCAAAACGCCACGGTTGACGATTGAAGGCGGACGGCGCCCAACGCGCCGCTTCAAGCATGCGTTCTAGATCACCGACTGGCACATCCTCCCCTGTGAAGGCGCGCGGAGACCAGCGGTCCAGAAACATAACGTCAATGTCGTGATGCGGAACTCTCATGGCTGCGAATGTATCCTCCTCTTAATCAATGAATCGAAGCGATCGGCGCCGCCAATTTTGGCGCCGCTTCACTAAACCACCTCCCGCGCGCGCGATGCGTTGCGACAAGCCGTGTCGATCGATAACATTTTACGTAACATTTCTGATGAGGAAATCGACGCGTTTGCATTACGAGATGATGAAATGATCCTGGCAGTGCGCGGATTTGGCGCCTCGATTGATATTTCGCGTGCAGAAGCAGCGGGATTCGATTTCGTTCTAATCGATTCCGGAGCGCCGGAGAGGCCGGTCGGCGGCGATGCACTCTCGCAGGCGGCTTACGCAATGGCGCGCACCACGCATATCGGACTTGCCGTACAAATCTCCACCGATTGGGCGCCGTATAACGTCGCCCGCGCACTCGCCTCATTTGATCTACTCAGCGGCGGACGCCTTGGCTGGGAACCGGTGCGCCCAGGGGATCAAAGCGAAGCCGCATTTCTTGAGCACATCGATATCGTGCACGCGCTATTTGATACTTGGGATGACGACGCACTCGTATTCAATAAAGAAACATCAATCTTCGCCGATCACGCAAAAGTACGACGCATTCAACATAACGGCGCTTATTATTCCGTTGACGGTCCGCTCAACGCGCCACGACCGATCCAGGGACACCCCGTTCTGTTTGCACGCAGCGACGCACTCTGTGCTGACATCGCATTTGCCGCCAATAACGCGCAGGAATGGTCTAAAGCCGCAAAGGTGATGTACGAGACGGCTATTCACGGCAATGCTGAAAGGTCCACGAGAGAAGCCTTCGAAATTGTTCGCGCCCAAAAGTTCGACGGCGTCTGTTTTTCCGTAAGCGGCTTCGGTGAATTCCACGCGTTGATCCACGCAATCGAGTCATCCGACATCGCGAAAAACGTATGGCGGGACACAATTTCTCTACGGACCCGCCTCGGTCTTGCGAGGCCTATCAACCAGTTCGCAGTCACATCATGAACGAAGCCGAACGCCCCGGCGGCGCGCTTCATCTCGGGCTCTGGATGCTGACAAGCGGCGGTCACATTGCGTCCTGGCGTCATCCCCAAACGGATCCGCCGCGGCTGCTCTCTATCGAGCACTACGCCGAAACGGCGCGTATTGCCGCTCGCGGTAAGCTCGATATGGTTTTCTTTGAAGACACGCTCGCGCCGCGCGAGCGCAACGGCCATATCTTCGGCGAAGCCTCGATAAACTCGCTTGATCCCGTCGTGCAGATCGCCGCGCTTGCTGGCGCAGTATCCGATATCGGTCTCGCCGCAAGCTACTCGACAACTTACCATAGCCCCCGTGTTCTTGCAGACAAGTTCGCGACGATTGATGCCCTTAGCGGCGGGCGCGCCGGTTGGAACATGGTGACATCCGGCTCTGCCGCCGGGCGCAACTTTGGCTCCGGAAAACATCCGGAGCATGCGATCCGCTATGGCAAAGCACACGAGATGCTGTTCGAAATAAAACGTCTGTGGGCCGCAGTCGAGCCTTCGCCGCAGGGCGAGCCAGTGCTTATTCAAGCTGGCATGTCGCAATGGGGGCTCGATTTCGCCGCGACATATGGCGAAGTGATTTTCGCCGGCTTCAAAGATCTGGAAATGGGTCGAAATTTTCGTAGCAATCTTAGAGCGCTCGCGATGGAAAAAGGCCGATCACCGGATTCGATCAAAGTTCTTCCTGGAATGATGCCGCTCGTTGCTGGATCGGAAAAAGAAACGAAGGAGAAGGAAGACTTCTATCGCGACTTGATCCATCCAACGCTGGTGCGCGGCATGCTGGGCGAACGTTTCAACTATGATTTTTCGGATTATCCATTCGATCGCCCTTTCCCCATCGAAGAAATGATGACGAACCTGGAAGAACGTCCAAATATTGGCGGAGACCGGATGCGCTTTGTGAAAGAGATTATCGACGGCGAAACCGTCGGCTCGTACGCGGCGCGCATGACAACAAAGCTCTCCGGCCATTTGACGGTTTGCGGCACGCCTGAGCACGTCGCAGACTTCATGGAAACCTGGCTGAAAGGCGGCGGCTCAGATGGGTTCGTCATGCAAACGATGCAAGCGCCCGTTGAACTCGAACTATTCGTCGATGCTGTGATTCCGATTTTACAGAAACGTGGCGTTTTCCGCAGCGACTATAGCGGCGGAACCCTACGAAGCCATTTCGGATTGCCGGCGCCGCGTAGGAACTAAGGCGTCAATACGACACGCAGATTGGCGCGCCCTTCCATCGTACGCGCGAAAGCCTGAGACGCATCATCAATCGAGAAAGTCTCAACGATGGGACTTACGCCGCTACGCGCCGCACATTTCATTGCATCTTCGGATTCGATCGCTGTGCCGCCAGCGGATCCCGTAATGGTACGGCCATAGAGAATTTGATGGGCGTATATTTCGATCGGGGCGCCAGGAACGCCGACGACCACAAGGCGCCCATCAATCGTTAAACCATCGATCACCCGTGAGATCGATGGCGCATCCGTCACTGTCGCGATGATTGCATGAACGCCGCCAAGGCTTTTAAGCACGCCTGCCACGTCTTCGGTCGTGGAATCTATGTAGCGGTGCGCCCCTAACTGTGCGCTTTTTTCCGCTTTGGTTGCCCCGCGCGCAATCGCGACGACGTGATACCCGAATTTCACCGCGAATTGAACGGCGAGATGACCAAGGCCGCCTATGCCAAGAATGGCGACGCGTCCGCCCGGCGGCGCGCAGCTTCGCGCGAGCGCGTTATATACGGTGACACCGGCGCACAGCATAGGCGCGGCCGCAATGTCGGATAGATCGTCCGGAACACGCGCCAAGGCGTTTGCCGAGCAAATTACGTACTCCGCGTAACCGCCATCTCGAGTGACGCCGTGAATTTCCCGATTAAGGCACGTCATGAAGTCACCACGTTTGCAGCGATCGCACGTGCCGCAATAACCGGCGAACCAGCCCGCGCCCACACGTTCTCCGATTGCCCATCCGGTGACATTCGGTCCGACTGCGTCGATGGCGCCAATAATCTCATGACCCGGAATGATCGGATAAATTTGCCCTGGGAAATGTCCGCTTATCGCAGAATTGTCACTGTGACATACGCCGCACGCCGACACTTTCACACGCACTTCACCAGAGGAAGGCTGTGGAATCGGGCGGCGTACAAGCTCAAGCGGGCCGCTACGCACCGATACTTGAACAGCCCGCATCATCGGCGTTTCAGCCATCCGAGAAGGGATTTTCGCGGCTGCCATAGATGGATGTCGCCTTCTTGCTTTCGACATTTTCTGCGCGGCCACACACTGCCAAGCTGGTCAGCGCGAAGATCAACGTACTATCGAAGAAATCTTGTGGTGACGGCCGCCAGCGCTTGAAACCCGTCGTAATCGCGGGAATACGCTGCATGTTGAACACGTTGTGATCGCGCCACATGCTTGAATATACGGAGGACGCTATCCCAGCCGGACGGCCAAGCGTGAGCTGCGTCGCATGCTCTACCGAGGAGATTAGCGGCGCGACTTCTGCTTCATTAGCTTCGTAACCATGACGCGCAACCAAAGGCTCAACGACGAACTCTCGTCCATATTGCACGCGCATAACACGCTCTAACTGGCGCTGCACTTGATTGACAGTCTGGCGTGGGTTGAGGTCACACGACATGTAGATCGAGCAAATTTCCGTGCCGCCCGCGTGAGGATGCCCTGCTTGCACGCTGGTGATAGTGGCTTTCGGCAATGACAAACCACCAGGGCTATCATAGCGATTTTCGGCCTCGTAACGCAGGCTCCAATCGTGCAGCGCTTCAATGAGCGGACCGAGGCGATAAATCGGGCTTACGTGATCTGCGGTCCGCTCAGGCGTTTTTGTAATCGGACGAAAAACGCTTTGCCCGAAAACCTGGATACGGAATGTAGCGTAGCCGCAGCCGATCCATGTATAGCCGTAATCGCATCCTTCGGCGGCGATAACGTAATCTGGCGCCACGCGCCCATGGTGGAAAAGATAATTGGCGCCAATATCCTTGCCGAGATATTCGACGCCTTCCCAATCTTCGATAGGCTCAGGCCCGATCTCGCCGGGGCACGCTGTAAGGTAGAGCCGTCCCGCAAGATCATAGCCGGCTTTTTTGAGCGCTTTCGCCGCCATCAAAAAGCACGTCATCGGCCCACGATCATTCGCGATAGGATAGCCGCGCAGCACACCGTCTTCGAGCCAGCATTCTAGCCATTCGCGATTCTTTAGGCTTTCCGGGCGGAGTGCTTTTGAATCGAGATACGGATCATAAGTCGGACTTTCCGTATCCAAATGCGCTGTAAACAAGAGACTCGCGCCGTCGCCAGTGCCGCCATACGTCCCTACTACATTCGGACGCGAGGGCGTCGCGCCAACTTTCCAAGGCGAAAAGCCTTCCCTTTCCATCCAGTCATACACGAAGGCCGCGGCCTGGGCTTCACGCCGCGACGTGCTTGGAATATTTCCAAGCTCAAGCGCGAACTTGACGAGTTCCTCTGTATCGATCGCGGCTGCGATTGCGGCGCGGTCAGCTTCTGTAACGGCGTATGCCGAGCCCGTTTGAGAAAATCCCAGATCGTCAGCCATCAGGCGTACACGGGCCGCATCTTCGGCAGAATTTCGCTGCCGAACATTTCCAACCCTTCTTTGTAGTCAGGAAAGATCAGCATCACGCCGTCAAGCTCTGCGTACTCCATGTATTGCTCGACAAGCTCGGCGCAGGTCGCTGGCGATCCAACCGCAGCATAGGTTTGCGCGACGCCGACACGTTCCGCCATCGCAGGAATATCATTCTCCGGAACACCCCAGCTCTTCATCTGAGCCATGATTGCGCCGAGATCTTTCCCCTCGCGATAGTAGTCGATCAGCGCTTCGGCTTTTCCGTCTGTTTCAGCGTGAATGATCGTGCACATCGCGTAGACTTTGATGCTGCGTCCCTTCTTCGCCGCCACTTCGCGCGCGCGACGACTGTGCATCCGCCGCTCTTCGTCCGTTCGTCCCCCGATGAAGCATGCACCTACGTGGCTCACCATAAATTCGAAACCGCGGTCTGATTGCCCCGCGCTGATCAAATCGGGCATCGGCCGTGACAACGGCTTCGGCTCTAGCTGGCAATCATTCATCTTGAAATATTTGCCGTCGAAATCGACGCTTGGCTCCGTCCATAGCCGCTTAATAATCGTGGTCCACTCATCGGCCAGATCGTAACGGTCGTCGTGGGTGAGCTGGTCGTCCCAAAGACCCATCTGCCAGAATTCTTCGCGGTACGCGCCAGCGACAATATTCAGACCGGCGCGGCCTCCGCTAATATGATCTAGCGTAGTGACCATTTTTGCGACAACAGCGGGATTGTGCACCAAGGTGTGCATCGTGGCCCACACCTTCACGTTCTTGGTAGCTTCAGCGAGACCAGCCATCATGGTCATGGATTCCATCGACGTTGCCCAGTGATTAGTTTCGCCGCCAAAACCACGCCATTTGCTCATCGACATGATGAAATCGAGACCAATGCGATCCGCGATGATCGCGGCCTCCTTGTTCGATTGATAGAGCCCATCGAGACGGGGCGCATTCTTCGAAATAATCCAGCCGCCATTCGCAATCGGCAAAAAAACGCCGAACTCGCGCGATTTTTTCTCTCCCATATCACTTTACTCCGCTGCAACAGCCGGCCGCGCGGGCGGGACATGTTCTAGACCATCCGGAACCAACTCTGCCTGCTGCGCCGCTGTTGTTTCCGTAGTGCGCGGCGAGCGCATGAAAATCGTGGCGATACAGACCGCGCCGCTTGCAAATGCGAGCAATAAAAACGTCGCAGAGAATGCTC
>JBEVOS010000155.1:0-6749 GCA_040507435.1 Caulobacterales bacterium
GGTTGGATCAGCGGCGGTTAAGGCTGCGATCGCACGGGGCTATAGTGTAGCTGCGATTGATGTTGCGCCGGCGGCGGCCGCTCATCTTTCTGAAGCGCTCATTGTTGCGGACGCTGATCTCACGAAGGCTGACGGCGCAGCCAAAGCCATTGCGGATGTCATTTCAAAATTCGGCAAGCTCGATGCGCTGGTGAATATCGCTGGCGGGTTCGTTTGGCAGACGGTGAGCGGCGGCGCCGATGCGGAATGGGAACGGATGTTCACGCTCAATCTGAAGACGGCGTACCACGCTTCGAAGGCGGCGCTCCCCGCGCTTGAAAAAAGCAAGGGCGCGATCGTGAATATCGGCGCGAACGCAGCGACAAAAGCGGCTGCCGGCATGGGCGCCTACACCGCATCGAAAGCAGGCGTGCATAAGCTCACTGAAAGCCTTGCGGAAGAATATAAGGGAAAAGTGCGCGTGAATGCGCTGCTGCCGTCGATCGTCGATACCGCGATCAATCGCAAAGACATGCCCGATGCGGACTTCTCGACCTGGGTTCATCCAGACGAACTCGCCGACGCGATCCTCTTCCTCGTCTCACCGGAATCACGCGCGATCACGGGCGCCCTCATTCCAATCATCGGCCGCGTATGACCCGTTTGATCGTTGCGCGGCGTTATTGCGGCCCGCCAAATTCCGGCAATGGCGGCTATGTTTCAGGACTTCTCGCGAATACACTTGGCGTTCACGCTTCCGTGGCGCTGCGTGCGCCTATTCCACTCGACAAGGATATGACCTTCCTCCGCGACGGCGAGAACGGACAATTACGCGATGGCGAAACGCTGATCGCCGAAGCGAAACGCGCTGATCGTGCGGCGCTTCCCGTTCCTCCGCCGGCGCCATCGCTGGAAGAAGCGCGTGAAGCCGGCAAACGTTTCGTCTCGTTTCACCCGATCTGCCTTACCTGCGCTGACAAACTGGGCCCAACGGAATCGCTGTGCGTGCATGCCGGTCAACGAAGCGACGCGCCTCAAGGGCAGATGGCGGCGGTTTGGACAGCCGACGCCTCATTCGCGGATGAACATGGCGTGCTCGGCGAGGAATTCGTGTGGGCCGCGCTCGATTGCCCTGGCTTCTATGCCTGGGCGGAAACCGAAGGACGTCATTTCGCACTGCTCGGCACGATGCAGGCTGAGGTGCTCACCCTACCGCGCGCGGGCCGCGAATACGTCGTGTCGGCGTGGACGCTTGAGCAGCAATCGGCGCGCAAGCGCACCTCCGGCGTTGCGCTTTACGATGCGGATGGCGCGCTGATGGCGCGGGCGCTCCAAGTTTGGATCCGCATGGACGCTCCGCAACCACCCGCCGGGTGACGCTGCGCGTGGCGCGCAGACGTTCAGCCTCGTTAACCGGCGCACACGAAATGGGCGCCGCACAAGCCCTACAGCGAAAGGCCCTCCTCGCGGCTTGGATTATTACCAAAACTCAGATTGGTAATACTGGGATATCGCCCAGACGATGAGAGGAACGGCATGCGAAACTGGCTATCTGGATTGGGAAAGGCGGCCGCTGCGCTCGCCTTAGGCGCCGCGCTCGCGGCATGCGGCCAGAAACCCGCAGAAGAAGCCGCCGCGCCCGCGCGCACTGAATTCACAATCGGCTGGACGATTTATGCCGGCTGGATGCCCTGGGCTTATGCAGAGCAAGCCGGGATCGTCGATAAATGGGAGCAGAAGTACAACATCAAGATCAATGTGGTTCAGATCAACGATTACGTTGAATCGCTCAACCAATACACGGCGGGCCGGATCGACGGCGTCACCTCCACGACGATGGACGCGCTGACGATACCTGCGGCTGGCGGGCGCGATACGACGGTCGTGATCGCAGGCGATTATTCCAATGGGAATGACGGCATCATCTTGAAGGGCGCGACGCAGCTTGCGCAAATTCGAAATCGTCCAGTCAATCTGGTTGAGCTTTCCGTCTCGCATTACCTGCTTGCGCGGGCGCTCGAGACGGCGAACATTTCGCAAACAGAAGTGCCGACCGTGAATACGTCCGATGCTGACATCGTTGCGGCGTTCGGGGCGGCGGACACGAAGGCTGTCGTCACCTGGAACCCGCAACTTGCCGAAATCGCGGCAATGCCGGGCGCTCATATGGTGTTCGACTCATCGCGCATTCCGGCTGAGATTCTCGACACGCTCGTCGTCAGCACGGAAGCGCTGCAATCGAACCCCAATCTCGGCAAGGCGCTCGCGGGCATTTGGTATGAGACGATGACGCTGATGAGCGCACAAACGCCGGAAGGCGCTGCGGCGCGGGCCGCGATGGGCCAGCTCTCAGGGACGGACCAAGCGGGCTATGAAGCGCAGTTGCGGACGACGGCGATGTATTACACGCCGGCGGAAGCGCTCGCCTTCATGCGCAGCGCCGAGCTTGTCTCCGCGACGGACCGCGTTCGGAAGTTCAGCTTCGAGCACGGCCTCTTCGGCGAAGGCGCGACGTCTGTCGATGCGATCGGCATTACGTTCCCGGGCGGGCAATCGCTTGGCAGCGCTGACAATGTGAAGCTGCGTTTCGACGATAGCTACACGGCCGCCGCCGCTGCGGGTGAACTCTAAGCATCGCATTCAACCAAAGGCCGCTCCATGCGCAGGCTCCTGAATATCAGACCGCGCGGGGGCGGCCGCTTCATCCTTGGCGCCGCGCCCGTCCTTGCGATGGTCGCGGTGTATTTTTTTGCGTCGGAGGCGCGTCACGCCGCCAATCCAGCGGATAAAATTCTCCCCACCTTTCAGGCGATGGGTGACGCCATCGCGCTGATGGCGTTCGAAGTGAATGCACGTTCTGGCGATATTCTGCTTTGGAAAGACACGGCCGCGAGCTTGCAGCGCTTACTCGCCGGGCTTGCGATCTCAACATTCATTACGCTCGTTCTGGGTTTGGCGCTTGGCCTTTTGCCGCTGATGCGCGCCACATTCAGCCCGCTCGTCGCGGCGATCGCGGTCATCCCACCGATCGCCGTTTTACCTGTGCTCTTTATCATTCTTGGCCTTGGCGAGACGGCGAAGATTGCTCTGATCGTCATCGGCGTGACGCCCGTGATGGTGCGCGATCTCGCGGCGCATATCGCCGCCATACCGCAAGAGCAGATCGTGAAAGCGCAGACGCTTGGCGCGAGCACATGGCAGACAGCGATCCGCGTGGCGCTGCCGCAGGCGCTGCCGCGGCTGATCGATTCATTGCGGCTCTCGCTTTGCGCGGCGTGGGTTTATCTGATTTCCGCGGAAGCGATCGCATCGGATGTCGGCCTTGGATATCGCATCTTCCTCGTGCGCCGTTATCTCTCGATGGATATTATCCTGCCTTACGTGGCCTGGATTTCATTGCTGGCTGTGTTGCTCGATATCGGGCTCGCGCAGTTTTCCCGCCGCGCTTATCCGTGGGCTTATGCAGGGCGCCCAGCATGACGAGCGCGCTCACTTACACGAACGTCTCCGTTGAGTACGGCGATAAACTCGTACTGGAAAACATTTCGCTCGATGTTGAAGAAGGCTCGTTCGTTTCGATGATCGGCCCATCGGGCGCGGGGAAGAGCACGTGTTTGCGGCTCGCACTCGGGCAGGAATCGCCGACGCGCGGTGAATTGCGTTTGTTCGGCAAGAAGCTACGCCCGGAGCCTGGCCCGGATCGCGGCGTCGTGTTCCAGAAATACTCGGTGTTTCCGCATCTGACGGCGCGCGAGAATGTCGTCTTCGCGCTCGACTGCGCCGGCTCACCGTTTCTCGGGCGCGTGCTTGGCGGCAAGCGCAAAAGAGCGGTCGCGGCGGCGGAGGAGATGCTGGCGTCTGTCGGGCTTGCGGATGCTGCGAACCAATATCCGGCGCAGCTTTCTGGCGGCATGCAGCAACGCCTCGCGATTGCGCAGGCCTTGGTGCGCCATCCGCGCGTGCTTCTCCTCGACGAGCCGTTCGGCGCGCTCGATCCCGGCGTGCGGCTCGATATGCATGTGCTGATCTCGCAGCTTTGGCGCGCGAACAATCTGACTATTCTGATGGTGACGCATGACATCAAAGAAGCTTTCGCGCTCGGCACGCGGGTGCTCGCTTTCGATAAACCGCGACGCGATCCGCACGCGCCGAACCGCTACGGCGCGAAGATCGTGTACGATATTGCGCTGACGCGAAAGACGCAGACGCCGCCGCCGGAGGAATGGGCGGCGCGTATTAAAGAAGACGTCGATTAGCTCTGTTTCGACGCAATATAGGCGCGCCAGCCGCCAAGATGGGTAATGTCTTCGGCGCCTTCAAAGGCGCGCGGTTCTGCAACGAAGCCTTTTACATTCTCGCCGCTATCGAGCGTCACCGTGCCGATGGCGAGCGGCGGCGGGACTTCCGCTGTGAACGATCCAAACGCCGCTTCATCGAGTTCGTAGACTTCGAGTTCAATAGCTGCGCCGCCATCGCCGACGTAAACGAGCGCGGGTTTCGGCGGCGTTGAATTCGCCATGGCGTACAGTTTGTAAGCTGGCGCGGTTTTGCATGATTTTACGAGCCGTGCGTTGCGTGACGTCAGCTGCCAATGCAGCGGCATGCCGTTGAGGTGTGCGCCAACGACGGCGAGTTTGATCTGCTGCATTTGCGCCTCCGTTGCGAGCGGCGGCGCATCGAAGGCCGGGTCCGCTTCCAAATATGATTGCGCAAGATCGCGCAGATATTCATCCGCCCAGGCAGGGCCGATAAAGGTAACGCCGAAGCCCGTTCCGTTTTCGCGGAAGCCAGCGGGCGCCGCGATCGCGCTCATATCGAGCAGGTTCACGAAATTGGTATAAAGGCCGAGATTGGCGTTGAGTGCGACCGGTTCAGCCTCGACTTCCGCAATACTATAAATCGTGGGCGCCGTTGGTAGGATAAGCGCATCGACTTTGCGCCAGATAGCGGCGGCTGCGCGTTCATAGGCTTTCAGTTCGTATGAGGCCGCATAAGCATCCGCCGCGCTATAAGCTGCGCCGCCCTGCACTATGCCGCGCACAACCGGATGCATGGCGCTCGCGTAATTGGCCATGAAATCTCGCAGGGCGGCTGTACGTTCGGCGACATAGGGGCCTTGGTAGAGAAGCTTGGCGCAATCCACGAGCGGCGCGATGTCAATTTCGACAAGCTCTGCCCCGGCCGCGTTTGCGCGCGCGACAGCCTTTGCGAACAGCGCTTCCGATTGCGCATCGCCGCACCAATTGAGCGCACCTTTTGGAATTCCGAGTTTTGTTTTCTTAGACGGCGCCAGCGCCTGCTTAGGCCGCGAGAAAACATCCGCCTCATCAAAATGCGCCAGCACATGATCGACAAGCGCAGCATCTTTTACGTCATGCGTGAACACGGTGACGCAATCGAGCGAGCGGCATGCGGGCACAAGCCCGCGCGTCGACCACCGGCCTTTCGTCGGCTTAAAGCCAATTAGATTGTTGAACGCCGCCGGCACGCGGCCCGAACCCGCCGTATCCGTGCCGAGCGCGAATGCGACAAGCCCCGCTGCGACAGCAACCGCCGACCCTGAACTTGAACCGCCTGAGACGTAATCGCTATTGAACACGCAATGGGGCGCGCCGTAGGGCGAGCGTACGCCGACAAGGCCAGTCGCGAATTGGTCGAGATTGGTTTTCCCGATGAGCACAGCGCCAGCCGCGATCAGAAGATCTACGACCGTCGCGGAATGCTTCGGCGTATATGCAAAAGCGGGACAGGCGGCAGTTGTTTGCAAGCCCGCAACGTCGAGATTGTCCTTCACTGCAAAGGGAACGCCCGCGAGGGGGAGATTCTCGCCTGCTTTGATGCGCTTATCGATGGCTTTCGCAGCCATGCGAACATCATCATCGGCGCAGCGTGAAATCCAGACTTGCGGCTGAACGAGATCGTAAGCCGCAATGCGCTTGAGCGTGTTTTCGGCAATAGCGAGTGCGCTCGTTTTTCCGGCGACTACATCCGCCGCGATGCGCGCCGCGAGAAAATGATCAACCGCCATATCTGTCATTCCGGCTCTATCGCGAGCATAGGCGCACCTGCCGCGACTGCTTGCCGCTCACCAACGTAGATCGCGCGCACAATTCCCGCTGACGGGCTCGCCACATCGCATTCGGTTTTCATCGCCTCAATAATCGCGACGCGTGAGCCGGCCTCGACGCGGTCGCCGATCTTAACCTCTAGCTTCCAGACGCTGCCGCCAAGCGGCGCTTCGACGACGTCGTGGCCTTCCGCAATCACGACTGCGTCAGCCGCTTCTGTGCTGCCTTCTTCCGTAAGCGCTGCGACGCGCGCGAATTCTCCGCGCCTTTCCCAGTCGCCGCGCTCCGCCGTAAAGGCTGCTTCACGCTTGGATTTGAACGCTGCGATATCCTGCGCGTTCGCTGCGAGAAATTTGCGGTAGTCGGCAAGCTTGAAGGCCGTTTCCTCGATCTCGATCTTCCGGCGGCCAAGCGGAAAATCACGCCGCCATTCTGTTAACTCTTCATGCGAAACCGGAAAGAAGCGGATTTGATCGAAGAAGCGCAGCAGCCAGGGCTTACCGCCGATGAATGCGTCCGTCTCACGGTACGTGTTCCAGACTTGAATCGTGCGCCCGAAGAGCTGGTAACCGCCCGGCCCCTCCATGCCATAGATGCACATATAGGCGCCGCCGATGCCCACGACATTTGGCGGCGTCCACGTACGCGCGGGATTGTACTTCGTCGTGACGAGCCGGTGGCGTGGATCGACCGGAACAGCGA